>NZ_JBNNMG010000005.1:66710-162605 GCF_050272555.1 Lysinibacillus sp. NPDC047702
TTTTGACAGTGTAATTACAGCAGACACAACGATCTATGCAAAATGGAATCCAGTGATTGTGATGCATACAGTGAGCTTTGATGTAGCTGGAGGAAGTACTGTATCGAATCAAACGATAGATCATGGGGAAAAAGCAAGTCAGCCAACGCCAGAGCCAACAAAAGATGGCTATACATTCGATGGCTGGTATACAAGTAATGCCTATACAACACCATTTGATTTTGACAGTGTAATTACAGCAGACACAACGATCTATGCAAAATGGAATCCAGTGATTGTGATGCATACAGTGAGCTTTGATGTAGCTGGAGGAAGCGCTGTATCGAATCAGACGGTGGCAAATGGAGGAAAAGCAAGTCAGCCGACGCCAGCGCCAACGAAAGCTGGCTATACATTTGGGGGCTGGTATACAAGTGATACCTACACTACGCCATATAATTTTGATAATACAATTACAGCGAACACAAGTATTTATGCTAAATGGATTAGTAGTAACACAGGTGGTGGCAGTACTAATCCATCACCGAATCCTGAATCAGGTTCAACAACAACACCTTCATCCAATGTAGAGGAAATTGTGGTAGATGTAGAGTCGGGTGATGGTGACCTAGTTTCTAAAACAACGATAAAACGAACAAAAGATGTAGATAACACTATGAAGGATGAAGTGACATTAACACCGGAGAGCGCAACAGAGACGATTAGAAAATTAAAGGAACAAGGAAATGATAAAGCACGGATTATCATTCCAGACCAGCAGGATCAAGTAAATCAAATCCATGTGTCTATACCAAATAATGTGGTGACACTACTACAAACTGGTGCAGTTCATCTTGAAATTGTCACAGATAACGTCAGAATTGAAGTGCCTAAAACTTCATTGGAAATGTTTAAAGGTGATCTTTATTTCCGACTTGTTCCTATAAAAGGGCAGGATAAACAGCTGGAGATCAAAGAACAAGCGAAAAGGGAAACCGTGGTGCAGCAATTGGTAGAAAGTACAGCTGTAGAGTTGCTTGGTCGTCCAATGACCATTGAAACAAATATGCAAAGCCGTGCTGTCACATTAACCTTACCTTTACCTAAAGATTTAACACAGGAACAGCTTGATCATCTTGCTATCTATATTGAGCATAGTGATGGTACAAAAGAAGTCTTGCGTGGGAAAATTGTAGAGTATCAAAAGGGTGTGCTTGGCTTGCAGTTTGAGGTTCATAAATTCTCGACCTTCTCTATTCTTTATTTACCAGAGAAGGAAAAAGTGGAGGAACCAACTCCTGTTCATGCCACACATACACCTTATATCCAAGGCTATTCTGACGGCACATTCCGCCCGAATGCTCCAGTTACACGAGCTCAAATAGCGAGTATGTTTGCCCGTCATTTAACGGGAAATGCAGTTCCACAGGCAGAGGCAACATTTACAGATACATTGCAACATGATGCAAAAAATGCCATAGAGTTTGTCAAAGGAGCGGGATTATTTAAAGGTGTAACAGCTACTAGCTTTAATCCAAACGGTTCCATTACTCGTGCACAAATGGCAACAGTAGCTGCCCGTTGGATAGAGCAGCATTGTGCTGAAAATTCAAATGCCGCATTCTGTATATCAGCTTCACAAAGCATAGTATTCAAAGATGTTAGTGCAAATCATTGGGCAGCTAAAGCAATTGATATTGTCAATGCAACAGGGATTATGACAGGTGTAACGGAAGATACTTTCAATTCAGATGGATTCTTAACCCGTGCACAGGCGGTGAAGGTATTAAACCGATTGTTTGAGCGTCAGGTTACGTCAGAAGCACAAACACCACTATTTACAGATGTCCCTGCCAAGCATTGGGCGTTTTTTGAAATTCAAGAAGCTGCAAAAAAATAGCATATAAAATAGGAGCACGTCAATGTTTAACAGATTGGCGTGCTTTATCATCTTTATTATTCAAAGAGTAACTGATATCCAGAACCCCTTTTATCTATACCATTGTTCCTTTATCTACTTAATTCAGCATATAAAATAACCTGCCCATAGTATATCATGTGAAAAGTTAGGAAATAAATATAGGCAAAATGAATTTGAGATAGATAAATTGAGTATTCTAAGTGCATGTACTTTGTTTTTTGCTTATAATAGGAGAGTCAGAATTATTCTGAATAAGTAGCCACAGGGTGAGCGATTGCGATTGAAAAAATTATTATATGTAGTTTTGTTTTTTGTTTTTATAGTCATTTTTTTGTACGTAAACAATCATTGGCTGGTTGTCAGCAAGCATGTATTCGAGTCGGAAAAAGTGCCTGCTGGCTTCGATGGGCTACGTATTACCCAAATAACAGACCTACAGGATGCTCTCTTTGGTGAACAACAAGAGAAACTCATAGCAAAGGTGAAGACAACAAATCCTGACCTGATTTTTATCACAGGTGATTTAATTGACAGTAATCGTTATGATTTAGAGCGAAGCTTGCAGGCGGTTAGGGGATTAGTGGAACTGGCGGATGTCTACTATGTACTTGGAAACCATGAAGTAGCAACTAATAAGGTAAGAGAAATTTATGAGGTGCTCTCATCGTTAGGTGTACATGTGTTAGCCAATGAATCTGCATTTATTGAGCGCGACGGGGAGCGCTTAGCGATTGTTGGGATAGAAGATCCGTTAATGGGTAGAACTACAGAAGACATGCTGGAGATGGTAGCAAAGCATGTACAACCAGATGTTCTAACCATTTTACTAGCACATCGACCAGAAGTGTTTAAAACGTATGTAAATTATGGAATTGACTTAGTGTTTGCGGGACATGCTCACGGTGGACAGGTTCGTATTCCCGGTATTGGCGGTATCTTCGCTAGGGGCCAGGGATTATTCCCAAAATATACGGCAGGTGTATATGAAGAAAATTCTACAACGATGGTCGTTAGCCGAGGATTAGGGAATAGTTCTGTACCTTTTCGAATTTTTAATCTACCAGAAATTGTCGTAATGGAATTAAAGAAAAAATAAAGCACTGCGTTTATGCTACGCAGTGCTTTCATAGTGTTGAAAAATTAAATAGTCAAGGGACTTTTTGTGAATATTTAGTCAAAATGAAGGTGATTTCCGTTCCAGGCTACTCGCTTTCCTGTGGGCGAGCGACGAGCCGCTTCCTGCGCTGACGCTCCGTGCAGGGTCTCGTCTGTCTCGCTAGCCCACGGGAGTCGAGTAGCCTTGCACTCCAATCAGCAATAGTGTAGAACTTTAAATATTTTCTTCCCTCAAAAGTAAAGTAAAAGCATGTATTGGTACAACTCTATAGCTGTTAACCTACATTTTATGCGTAAAACTACTTTGTCCTTTACATAAAGTACTCCTCTGTTTTCGCATAGCAAAATGTTATCAAAGCTCCATTTTTGCACAATATAATGATGGCTAAGACTCCAAATTTATCACTATATATTTGTTTGAATTGCCAGAAGAAAATACGATGAGCAAAGGTTGATTGGAGTGTAGACTGAGTGACTCCTCGGGGATTCAGCGTCACAGATGAGACCCTGGAGCGAGCTACGCGAGTGAAGCGGCTCATAGGACGCCCCCAGGAAAGCACTCAGTCGGAACGGAGATCAACCCCTCGTTTTGAAAAAGGGGCTATACTTTTTAATTTGTCACCTTGATTTCATTGACATAGTAGTATTTCAACAACATGAAAGCACTGCGTTTATGCTACGCAGTGCTTTCTATTTGTTTTCGTTCAATACGTTTCACAAGATAAATACTTATTTCATATAAAATAATCATCGGAATTAGTACAAGAAGCTGACTAATAAAATCAGGTGGTGTGATGACTGCTGAACCAACGCCCATCCCAATATAAGACCAGCCACGGATTTTTTTCATAGATTCAGCTGTGAGTACACCAATGGACGATAAAAACAGGGCTACGATTGGTAATTCAAAGAGTAGTCCGAGTGGTATAGTTGTCATCACTAAAAAATGCATATATTCATTTGCTGACACCATGACATCAAAATTAGCGGCTCCGATGCTCACTAAGAATGTGTAGCTAAGTGGATTTACAATAAAATAACCGAAGGCTACCCCCATTAAAAAGAGTACAAGCATGACAGGAGCATAGAGTCCAAGAAAGCGACGTTCTTCCTCCTTTAAACCTGGCTTTACGAAGCTCCACAAAAAATGAACTAGAAATGGCATAGAAAAACCAAAGGCAAGTGTGGTGGAGATTGTCATGTAGAATTTGACTACCTCTAACGGGCCTAAAATAATAAGCGAATGACCCCGAGTTACATAAGGAAACCAAATATTAATTGTAGAAAATACAACAATAAAAAATAGAATAAATACGATTAGTCCTTTAATAATTTGCTTTCGTAATTCTGTAATATGCTCAAGCAATGAAGCCATTGGAAAAAGTGGTTCATCGATTAACATAGCCTGTTCAATTGTTTCAGTTGGAGTTTCAACAAAAGCCTCCACAGGTGTGAGAGGCTCAGTTTCTTTCTTATCAAGGGGACTTAAATATTTTCTTTTTCTATCTTCATATGGATCCATAGGAACACCTCCTACGAAGCATCAGATTTTTTTTCGGGTTTTTTCGTTTGCTCATCATCGTCATCCATAAGCCCCTTTGTGGATTTTTTAAACTCTGCAAACGTTTTGCCAACAGCACCGCCAATCTCTGGCAGTTTCTTCGGACCAAATACAATTAAAACAATGACTAAAATAATAATTAGTCCAGGTACTCCAATTGCTCCAAGACCTCCCACAGTCTCGCCTCCTTTAATTACTATATTTTTTATACTAGCGAACCACCTGATTTACTATATTTCACAACACCCTCTGCACAACGATATGCTAGTGCACCTAACGTACCTGTAGGGTTATAACCACCATTGTGAGCAAAGTTTCCGGCACTCACAGCAAATAGATTCTCTACACCCCAATGCTGAAGATAATTATTAACAACCCCGTCCTCTGGCTTTAAGCTCATAACGGTTCCGCCTGTGTTATGTGTTGTTTGATACGGTACAATATTGTAATCAGTGATTTCAGCATTTGGGACTACCGTTTTTGCGCCCATTTCCTTCATAATGTCAGCGGCACGAGCCGAGATATATTTATGAAGTGCACGATCCTGATCCGTAAAGTTGTACGTTAGCTGTATTAGAGGTAAACCGTAAGCATCCTTATAGGTTGAATCAAGAGTTAGATAATTTTCTTTATGTGGCATGGAAGCACCTTGAGCACCAATACCGAATGAGCGTGTATAGTAGTGAATAGACTGCTTTTTAAACTCGGGTCCCCATGTTGGGGTATCAGGAGGAGTTGGATTTGAACCGATAGGGCGTGCTCCTGTTTGAGTAAGTGCTATACTTCCACCATGAATAAAATCTAAGTCACTATGGTCGAAATTATCCCCATTGTAGTCATCCACACTCACACCAAGGGAGCCAGCCCCCATAAATGTGTTAAACTGCTCATCGAAGAATCCTGCAGCACCAGGAAGTATTTGATAGCAATAATTTCTTCCAAGCGTCCCTTTCCCAGTAGCTGGATCATAGCGTTCCCCAATATTAGAAACCATTAATAGCTTGGCGTTATTAAAGACGTAGCTTGTAAGAACAACAACATTTGCTGGCTGAATAAATTCTTCTCCAGATATCGTATCGATATATCTAACACCAGTTACTTTATTGCCTTGCTTGAGGATTTCTACAACGTTGGAGTTATAGCGTAAATCAAAATTACCTGTTTTTAAGGCAGTTGGTACAACCGTTATTTCCGCAGATGATTTTGCTCCATATTCACAGCCGAAGCGCTCACAAAATCCACAATATTGGCAAGCATTAATCGTTTCACCATCAGGGTTCTTATAAACCTCTGATACGTTTGCAGAAGGAAGCATATAGGGCGATAACTTAAGTTTTTTTGTTGCCTTTTCAAATTGTTCAAGCATCGGTGTCATTTTCATAGGTCCTGTAGGATAAGGATTTGAACGTTTTCCACTAAATGGGTTTTTGTCATCTCCAGAAATACCTGCTGTTTTTTCAAACTTGTCGAAATAGGGCTCCAGCTCATCGTATGTTAATCCCCAATCCTGAATTAGATAGTCAGGTCCGAGTTTATTTGGGCCATAGCGCTTGTCCGTTAATGTTTTAATTTGAAAATCGTAGGGTAAGAAGCGATATGTCATACCGTTCCAGTGTGTGCCAGAGCCCCCAAGCCCCTCGCCAAGTAAGAAGGAGCCTAGCTGACGCATAGGTAATGCCTTCATGTTGCGATTGTTTCGGAAACTGACCGTCTCTTTTGATAGGTTTTGCATTAAATCATATCGAATTGCATAACGATACTCGTCATGGATACTCAAAAAATCTTCTGTCCCACGTTTTTGTCCACGCTCTAAGCCAACGACCTTCAATCCAGCTTTCGAACATTCTGCAGCGACAATGCCGCCAGTCCAACCTACACCGACTGTTACAACGTCTACGCTCGGTAATGTTGTTGCCATTTGCAAGCCTCCTTCTGTTAATGACCGCCTAATGAACTAGGCTCAATTTTTTGGAATTTAGGATCTTCAATTTGTGATACATACGCCATTTGATGACCAGGGAAGTTCTTCATACGCCAGCCATCCATATTTTTATTTCCACCATACATAGGGTCAGAGTATGCCCCCTCCAATGTTGCTGCACGCAATAAAGTAAAGAAGAATGCAGAGGTTACACCACTCATTTGAACCTCACCTTTCTGGAAGGCCGTTAAAACTTCATCCATTTGTTTGCCATCTAAATCATTGAAGCTTTTTTTATAGCGATTTTGAGCCTCTGCTTCTAATTTTTGGATTCCTTGCTTAAAAATTTCTCCTCGTGTTAAGCGACTTTGGTAGCCCTGAGTTGGGGCCCCTTCAGCAAACGGACCATGCATATATTCTTTAGAGTTACTTCCGTATTGTCCTGCAAGCTGATGATCAATGAAGTAAGGAACATCTAAGCCTTTTGCTCCTGGACCTAAATCATCTTCTGGAAAAATACGTTCAGTAGCATTTGATAAAATATTGAAATCTCTTTGATTCATAAAGAACATTTTCGCTTTTGGTGAACCAAGCGCTTCATTCGTAGTGCCATGCTGACCATGCTCTAGTGTGGAAGTTCCTTTGCCTGGTAGGTTATAGCCTACAAGTCCTCCGATTATTCCACCACCGACTAATGTACCTGCTGCAATCCCTGTTGTTTTTAAAAAATCTCGACGTGAAACATTGTTTTCTGAACTCATGGAAATCCTCCCCTCAAATGTATAGAAACTTTCCTATCTTTTATAATCAGCAAAAAAAGTAAATTATAATCAAACCCATTGGAAAAAATTTAATTTCTATCCAGTGGCAAAAACCATTCGAATGCAATTAAGAAAATATGTGAATAATTTGTTCAGAAATGTAAGCACTATAACGGTAGTGTAAATACCAGTATTAAACATTTATTATTCTTATTGGAAAAGTTTTATTGACTTCTTCTTTTTGTGACCTTACTCTGAAGAAGAAGGACAAAAAAATACTAAAATGATGTTAAATATGGGAGATGTGAGAAAAGAGAATATGTGGATTAAAGGTATAGGTGGTAAACTAGTTGTCGCAATTATAGTTCTAGTATTTGTAACGTGTGGAACGCTTGGTGCATCTACCATGATTAGTAGTACGAAAGCAGTGGATGAGCAGGTTGAATCTAATTTATTATCTAGGGCGGCAGATGTGTCAAAATACATAGAGGAGCACTTCCAATTAACTTTAGTGGAGGTAGAGGCAATTGCTGAGCAGGAAGTAATTCGTAGTATGAATTTTGAAGATCAAAAGAAGTATTTAACGAAGCGTCTTGCAGATAATGAGAATTATTTAGGATTTGGAATTATAACTGCTGATGGGATTGCACACTATTTAGATGATACGACAGCTGATTTAGGGGATCGTGAATATGTAAAGGAAGGGTTTACAGGCAAGTCTGTTATGTCTGATGTAATGATAAGTCGTGTAACAGGTGAACCAGTTATTTTAATCGTTTCACCTATCGATACAATTACAGGTGAAAAGGGATTATTATTGGCTCGAATTGATGGTTACTATTTGTCGAAAATCGTTGAGGGCATAAAAGTAGGGGATAATGGCTATGCTTTCATGCTAGATGCAAAAGGCACTATTATCGGTCATAACAATCACGATTATGTAAAAGAGCAATATAATCCGATTCAAGTCGCTGAAGAATCTGGAGAAATGACAGGAAGGGCATTAGCAGCACAAGAAATGGTTGATCATACTCAAGGATACTTTTCCTTTGAAAATGATGAAACAGGAACCAATCTTTTAGGATATCACACTTTAGATAACGGCTGGAAAATGGGTGTTATTGCACTGGAGGGTGAAATGATGTCAGGTCTTTCACGTTTGAAAACCAACTTCATCATCACAACTATTGTTGTCTCTATACTAGGACTACTTATCTCGTTTGCAATTTCGCGATCAGTCAGTAAGCCGCTTCGTCATGTTTTACGCATTACTGAGGGGCTATCTGAAGGTGACTTTACTCAGGAAATACCTGATAAATATTTAAGACGACTTGATGAAATGGGGACAATGTCAAGAGCATTAGACCAAATGACAAACAATATGCGGGAAATGATTTCGCAGGTAGGTCAAGAAGCTACTTCGGTTAATGAAGCCTCATGCGATTTAATGGAAGATGTGCATGCTGTAACCAAACAATCTAAGCAAATAGCTGGGGCAATAAATGAGGTTGATCGTGGCGCACAAAGTCAAACAGCGATGGCAGAGGAAAGCGCATCAGCTATGGAACAAATGGCATTAGGGGTTCAAAATGTCGCAGAGGTGGCTTCTACAATTGCCTCAAATACGCAATTTATTTCCCAGAAAATTAGCGAAAGTAACGAAGCAGTTCAACAATCCATTACACGAATGAATGAAATTCAACAGGGTACTGCGATAGAACTAGAAATCATTCGTAAACTGGAACAAGAGTCTGAAGAAATTAGTTTAATCTCAAAAATGATTACGGATATTTCTGACCAAACGAATTTATTGGCACTAAATGCATCGATTGAAGCAGCACGCGCAGGAGATGCGGGGAAAGGATTTGCAGTTGTAGCAGAAGAAGTTCGCAAGCTATCAGAGCAAACAGCTGGATCGGCCACAAAGATTAATGTACTTATAGAAAGAGTACAGTCCTACACATTAGAAGTAGTGAAAGCCGCTGAATTAGGTGAGGAAAATGTTGATCGTGGATTAGAATCTATTGAGACTTTGGATAAGCGTTTTGATGAAATGGTACATGCAGTTGGTGAAATTTCAAGTCAAATCGAGGAAATGAATGCTTCAGCTGAACAAATGTCTGCGAACACGGAGGAAGTGTCAGCTTCGATGGAGGAGATGGCGGCAACAGCTCATGCAGCAAGTGACTATGTGCATGAAGTGACAGATGCTACAACAGAGCAAATGAAAACAGTGGAAATGATGAACGATCAAACTGTTAAACTTTCTGAAATGGCAAAACGATTGTATGGGGCTACCCAGAAATTTAAACTTTAAAAGATGAAGGAGCTGTCGTGATGATAAGACAGCTCCTCTTTTGTTTTAAAAGGTTAAATAAGCACATCTTGCATGGCTTTAAGGAGTTCTTCGGTAGAGATTATATGCTCTCCACCGCCCTGAACCATTTGATCATTACCGCCACCTCTTCCATTTATGAGCGGCAAAATCTTTGCAGCTATATCTTTCATACTTCTTTCAGCTGCTGCACCTCTTGCTGCAACAAACTGAAGCTTGTCTTCAGTTTCAGCAACAAGAAGTACGATAGTATCTGCCTGCTCAGTAACAATCATACGTGCTAACTTTTGTAGCTCCTGCATCGTACGTTGAGTATAGGCTACAGCAATAATGTGGTTGTTATTGGAAATGAGCGCCTTTGCTTCAAACTGGAGTAGCTCTTCTTTTGCATGAACAAGTGCTTTTTCCGTATTTTTCTGTACTGATAAAACTTTAGCAAGCGCAGTAGCGGCTTCAACTTCGGGTACACTTAACTGCCTTGCCACATCAGCTAGTACTTTTTTACGCACGGCAAGCTCTTTTAAAACCCGCTGACCGCACACAAAGGAGACGCGAATATTGCCCTTCATTTTTTCAGTGCTAAGAATTTTAATTGCGTTAACTTGTCCTGTGGAGGTTGGGTGTGTCCCGCCACAACCGTTATAATCAAAATTCGGAATAATTACTAGTCGAATATCTCCAGTAACTGCTACATCTTTACGTAGATTATAATTCTCCAGTTCATTTTCTGTAATCCACGTCGTTTCAATTGGACGATTTTCTAAAATAATATCATTGGCAAGAGCTTCAGCTGCTAAAAGCTGTTCTTCAGAAATTGAATCCACAGCCAGATCAATTGTGACCTGCTCACTGCCTAAGTGGAAGCTGACAGTCTGTATATTAAACAGTTCGACAAAAGCCGCTGTTAAAATATGCTGCCCCGCATGTTGCTGCATATGATCAAAGCGTCGTTGCCAATTTATTTGTCCTTGCACATCTCCAGTCAAAATAGAAGCGTCACCCTGAATATAATGTCTTATTTCATCGCCCACCTTTTCAACATCAATAACCTCAATACCATTTATGGTCCCTGTGTCATGCGGTTGTCCACCACCCGTAGGATAAAATGCAGTATTTGAAAGCACGATGAAGTTTCGGTTATTTTCATCAGTTCCTTTACTGATAACAGTCGCATCAAATTCTCGCAGCATCACGTCTTGGTAATATAATAGCTCTTTCAAGAAAAAGCCTCCTTTTATGTAGTGTATCCGTAAGAGAAGCATCTCTCTAAATTTATTGTGGCATAATTAAGGATAGGTGTATACGAGTTTTCTAGTTGACCCATGCTGAATTTGATTTAATATATAAAAGAACAGGTTAACATAAAGGAGCTAGTATCATGGAAATTACACAATTCTCAATGGAAGAAATTTTAGATCCAACAAACATTATTGAGGGTAAGCGTTACGAGTTTATTTTAGACGTAGAAGTTGACGAAGAAGATGAGCTTTACCACGAAGCAGGTATTGAAGTACGAGTACTAATCGCTGAAAAAGGTGAAGAGCTATTTATTTTAAACTACTTTGTTATGGAAAAGGCAAAGGGCGAGTATTTAGATTTTGCATTAGAGGATGAAGAGTTAAATGAAATTTTAGCCTTCTGCAAAGAGGAATTAGCAAAAGCTTAATAACTCATTTAAAGGATGCAGGTAAAGAACAACTCTTTACCTGTTTTTTTATCTTCATTCAGCAGATTATTACTGTGCGACAGCAACACACGACTGAGTGACCAACATCACATTGGCCCATAGCTCCCGATGTATGTCACGGATTTTGAAGATGAGCCTTTCAAGCGCAATTACGTTGGGGCTTAATTGATTTAAGAATTATTTAAGATTGCTGAAATAGTAGTGTTGAGTTCAAGGGGTAGACTAAGTTTTAGCGTTAACATTAACGGGAATTTAAATCGAAGAGGTGCTTTTATGTCTATTTATACACAATCGATTATGGTGGCTTTTCTCATAACCATTTTTTTATCCTTTGCTTTGTTTATACCTTGGCTAATTTAT
This sequence comes from Lysinibacillus sp. NPDC047702, assembly GCF_050272555.1. Lineage (NCBI taxonomy): Bacteria > Bacillati > Bacillota > Bacilli > Caryophanales > Bacillaceae > Lysinibacillus > Lysinibacillus sp. NPDC047702. The sequence continues at coordinate 78,352 of NZ_JBNNMG010000005.1, forward strand.
ACGTATCGAAAATATGGTTATTTATCTATATCTAAAACGATTATTATGTTCTCCTTTATTTTTTACTTTTTATCAGCATTGTGTTTAGTCTTATTACCGCTTCCTTCAACTCGTGATACTTGTTCGCTACAAGCTGCGGATACTGTTCACTACAATTTACGCCCATTTCAATTTATTAGGGATATTTTAAAGGATAGTGGAATAGTTTTGACGAGTCCCTCAACATGGCTTTATATAACGAAGCAACCAGCATTTTTTCAAGCATTTTATAATTTCTTATTACTTATGCCATTCGGGATATACTTGCGTTATTTTCTTAAAAAAAGAGAGTACTGGAAACGTGCATTTATCATTAGCTTTTTGCTAACATTGTTTTATGAGGTGACTCAGGTTACAGGAGTTTATGGCATCTTTAATTGTGCGTACCGTATTTTTGATGTAGATGATTTAATGCTTAATAGTGTTGGTGCATGGCTAGGATTCTTTTTAGCACCTATCGTATGGGCGCTATTTCCTTCTCATGAGGCAGTACAGGCAAAGGCAGCAGAAATTGCAAAAAGTGATATCGTCAAACCACTATCTATTTTGCTAGCCATTATTATTGATTTATTTATTGCGCAGCTTATTTTGATTGTAACAGGGGTGGTAGTACCCAATAATAGCATTTTTGAATTTGTTTTAAAGTTCCTATTGTATATGCTGCTATTTGGTCTAGTTCCAACTATTACAGGTGGTGCAACCATTGGTATGAAGGTTCTACGCTTTACGATGACAAGTGTAAAGGGCAAAAGTATTATTCAGAACACATGGCGACGCTGCTTCGCAATATTAGCAACGATTAGTCTATTAGAGATGATTGCGATTTTAGGGCAAATTAAGCTAAATATGGATTCACCCTTCTATGTGCTACAAATAGTAATTACATTGGTAGCATTTATGGCTGCACTACTTATTAGGCTTATAATTGTCATACATGTAGCTCGTGTCTTAATAAGTGGGGGGAAACATCATTTGTTTATTGATGAATATGCTGGATTGGTGGCGACGAGAAAAAAATAAGGGGGATTGTTGAATGAAATACGTAATCATCGGGGGAGATGCTGCCGGAATGTCAGCAGCAATGGAAATATATCGAAATGTACCAGGTGCAGAGATTACATCTTTAGAGCGCGGGTTTATTTATTCTTACGGGCAATGTGGATTGCCCTATGTAGTAGATGGACGTATTTCATCGACAAAGCGGCTTATTGCAAGAGATGTAGAAACATTTCGTGATAAGTATGGCATTGATGCACGAGTAGGTCATGAAGTAAATAGAATAGACGTAGACAAGCAGCTTGTTTTTGGTACACAGGCATCAGGAGAAGCTTTTGAACTTCCCTATGATAAACTTCTTATCGCAACAGGTGCAGATCCAACTATGCCAGTGAAAAAAGGTGCCGATTTAGCCGGAATACACACAGTGAAAACGATTCCTCAGCTAGAGGATTTACTAGCCGATTTAACACCAGATATAGAAACTGTCACTATTATAGGTGGCGGCTATATTGGCCTAGAAATGGCTGAAACCATTCATGCATGTGGTAAAAAGGTAAGATTAATTCAACGAAGTAGCTATGTTGCTAGAATTTTAGATGAAGAATTTGCCCAGCATGTTCATGATGAGGCAAAAAAGAATGATATTGAGCTGTTGCTAAATACAAAAGTAGAGGCGTTTGAAGGTCAGCACCGTGTGGAACAAGTGGTGACAGATAATGGTGCCTTCCAAACGGATTTAGTGATTATGGCTGTAGGGATTAAGCCGAATACACAATTTTTAGAGGGAACAGGTATAGCGATGTTGAAAAATGGTGCAATCATTGTTAATCGCCATTTAGAGACCTCTATCGAAAATATTTACGCTGCGGGTGATTGTGCTACGCATTTTAATATTGTCAAGGAACGTTTAGATTATATACCGCTGGGTACTACTGCTAATAAGCAAGGACGGCTGGCTGGACTCAATATGTCTGGTAAATTTGCACCGTTTCGTGGCATAGTGGGTACTTCAATTTTAAAATTTTTTAATCTAACAATTGCTACAACGGGTATTAATGAGCGGAAGGCAAAAGAGCTGGGATTTGACTATGAGGCTTTTAAATTATCAGCTCGCCATATTGCAGGTTATTATCCTGGTGCTCAACGAATGTATATTAAAATTGTTGTGAGAAAGCGGGATCAACTGTTGTTAGGTGCTCAAATTGTAGGACCTTCTGGTGTTGATAAGCGTATTGATGTTTTTGCAACAGCATTATACAGTAAAATGACACTACCCGATTTATTAGATTTAGATTTAGCCTATGCACCACCATTCAACGGTGTTTGGGATCCATTACAGCAGATTGCAAGAAAGAATGGACGTTTATAAATAGGGAGGTAGAGAAATGAGCATTTATGATATTAATGTAACTTTAGAGGATGGTACCATCTATAGCCTGGAACGATATAAGGGAAAGCCTATACTAATTGTCAATACAGCCTCAAAATGTGGCTTTACACCGCAGTTTGAGGAATTAGAAGGACTCTATGAGAAATATCAGGAGGAAGGGCTTGTTGTCCTTGGATTCCCGTCAAATCAGTTTAAGCAAGAGCTTGCGACTGCTGAAGAAGCGGCATCACAATGTCGGCTGACATATGGAGTGAAGTTTCCAATGCATGAGATTGTCAAGGTGAATGGTAAGGAAGCGCATCCTATTTTTGATTATCTAACTTCTCACTCCAAAGGATTTTTAGGCAACAGCATTAAGTGGAACTTTACAAAATTCCTTGTGAACCGTGATGGTGAGGTTGTTGGACGTTACGCATCAGCAGATAAGCCACATAGCTTTGAGGATGATATTAAGAAAGTTTTAGCTCAATAGTTTAGGAGGATTCACGCACAATCAGTGTGTGAATTCTTTTTTTATATCGATATTTATTAAAAATTGGGCGATAAAAGAGGGAAATGTTTCGATAAAATGCATTAACTTTTCGATAACACATAATGGATTTAAGGTTGCTGTAAGCTTGCGACAAAATTGCTGTAAGTTTGGGGTCGTATACTAAGAACAGAAAGAAGAGGTGAGCGTATATGACGCCATTATTAAAGGTACAAAACGTTGAAAAAACTTACGGCAAAGGCGCAAATACTTTTACAGCGCTATCAAATATATCATTTGAAGTAGAAAAAGGAGAGTTCGTTGGTGTAATGGGTCCTTCAGGGGCTGGGAAATCTACGCTTTTAAATGTATTAGCTACGATAGATACGCCAACGACTGGTGAAATTATTATTGGTGATACCGACTTAGTACGTATGAAGGATGCAGAGTTAGCAGATTTTCGCCGTGATAATTTAGGATTTATTTTCCAAGATTATAACTTGCTTGATTCTTTAACGGTTCGAGAAAATATTGTTTTGCCACTAGCTATTGCAAAGATGCCAACGAAGGCTATTAACGCAAGAGTTGATCGCATTGCTTCTTTGTTTGGCATAAGTGATTTATTGGATAAATATCCTTATCAAATTTCGGGTGGACAAAAGCAACGTACAGCCTCGTCACGTGCATTAGTGACAGAGCCAAAATTAATCTTTGCTGACGAGCCTACAGGAGCATTAGATTCAAAATCAGCAACGGATTTGCTTGAAAGTTTAAGTAATTTAAATCAATCGCAAGCATCTACCATTATGATGGTTACCCATGATGCCTTTGCAGCTAGCTTCTGTCAGCGCATTCTATTTATTCAGGATGGTCAGCTTTCTAAGGAAATTCAACGTGGGACTCTAACAAGGAAGCAATTTTTCCAAGAGATCTTGCAGGTGCTGTCTAGCATCGGGGGTGGAGTAAATGACGTTATTTAGCTTAGCGCGTAAAAACATTCAGCGCAATTTGTCGAATTACTTTTTATATATTGCCTCGATGGTATTTAGTATTGTTATTTACTTTACGTTTGTGACACTAAAATATAATGATGATCTGTCAGCCTTAAAACAATCCTCTCAGCAAATTAAAGGATTGATGAGTGCATCGTCTGTAGTATTATTGTTCTTCATTGTCATCTTTATGGCATATTCTAATTCATTTTTTATGAAGAAACGGAAAAAGGAAGTAGCCCTCTACTCACTACTGGGTGTGCGTAAGCAAAAAATTGGCTTAATGCTCTTTTTCGAAAACTTAGTCATAGGACTAGTCTCTCTAGTGCTCGGTATCGTTCTAGGATTCTTTATGTCACAGGGTCTATTAATGATCTTAGTACGATTAATGGGCTATGAGGTTGTTGGAAGCCTAACTTTTTCAGTAGAAGCACTAATTAATACAACTGGTATTTTTACACTATTGTTTTTATTCACATCCTTACAAGGCTATCGTGTTATTTACCAATTTAAACTGATTGATTTATTTCATGCTGACAAACAGGGTGAGCAAATTCCACGTGCATCTTTAGTAGCTGCTTTACTTGGGACAGTACTCATTGCATTTGGTTATTATACAGCTGCCTCTGATATGTTTTCGAGTGAAATTTGGCGATTCTTCACCGTTTTAGGTACGCCGCTAATGGTCATAGGAGTAACTATTGCAGGGACTTATCTTCTATTCCACAGTGTAAGTGTCTTTGTGCTCACAGCATTAAAAAAAGCAACCTCTTGGTCATGGAAGGGCTTGAATTTAATAGGCGTCTCACAGCTATTGTATCGCATCCGAGCAAATGCGAAATCGTTGTCGATCATTGCGATTTTAAGTGCAACAACTATTACTGCTGGCGGTGGTGTCTTCGGTATGTATTACAATGCAGAAGCAACTGTACGTCAGATGCTGCCAAATACATTTATGTGGAAGGGCGATTCAGTAGAACTTACTCAGAAAGACGTCTTATATAATGAATCACTAGCTGTGAAAAATTTACGTGTCGATAATGAATTCTCGTTTTTTGAATATACATTACTTAAGGAATCGGATTATAATCGTTTAGCTAAATTCCAAGGTAAGGATCAAGAACTGCACATTGCAGATGGATCAACCGTATTACTTGATGCAGCCTACGATGAACGATTTTCACATGATTTTACTGGGGAAGACTTTAAGCTACAAAACGGAGATTCCTTCCGCGTAGATAAAATGTACACAGAAAGCGTACTAAACTTTATAGCAGCTGGAACGGTACTTGTTGTAAATAATCAAGATTTCGCTGCTACTAATGCGGAAGAGGTAAAGATGCAGGTTGTTGGATTGGACAATGATTTAAAGCAGCAGGCCATTTCACAAGACATTTATAAGCAATTGTCCACAGAACAGCAAGAATCCTTCTCTAGTGTTCCACAAAGCTATGAGGATAGTTTAGCGACAGTTGGTGCACTATTGTTTGTTGGCAGCTTCCTAGGTCTAGTTTTCCTAGCAGCAACAGGTAGTATTATTTACTTCAAAATTTTAACTGAAGCAGAGGAAGACCAGGCGAAATATGCCATTTTAAATAAAATCGGAGTGAATAGTAAGCAAATCTTAAAGACCGTGGCTGGACAGGTGGCTGTTATCTTTAGCGCACCACTTATCGTGGGTATTGTGCATAGTGCATTTGCGTTACTAGCATTTTCACAGTTGTTTGGTATGAATATTACGAAGCCAGTAATACTGTGGATGGTTGCGTACTCAGCTATTTACTTTATTTATTATATCTTTACCGTACGTGCATTTTATAAAATTGTAAGACAGGGGAATTAATATGAAAAAAATATTTTTAGGAATAGGTGCATTGTTTATCCTATTTGTAGCAGGATTGGTTGTATTGATGACTGTAGACTTTAACCGTTTAAATAAAGACACATACTATGTCCATATTACGGCTGATGGAGAGGTGGAAGAATATAAGGCAAATAGCGGAGAAATCTTTAAAATGTATTGGTATGAGCTACCTACTTACAATAAAAATGGAGAAGAACAAACATTAAAGTTCTCCGCTCAGAAAAATTTACGCCATGATGCCTATTTAAAGCTATATGTAAAAAAAGAAACGGAAGTCACTTCCTATGATGAAGTGAAATTCCATGAGCTACCTACTAAGGTGCAGGATCTAATGAAATAACAAAGAGGAGCAGCCACTAGGACTGCTCCATTTTTAGATAGATAGTAACGGTTGTACCTTTTCCTTCATCAGAGGTTATAGTAACAGTTCCGCCGTGGGCCTCAATAATATCCCTAGCAATAGCTGTGCCTAAACCAGTGCCAGTTGTTTGTTCTGTATTTGTACCTCGGTAGTAGCGTTCGAAAATATGCTCTAAATCTGCTGCTGCTATCCCTTTGCCATTATCAAAAATCGTAATAGAATTCTCATCCACAGACACATGAACAGTTACATCTGAACCATTATGAAGTAGAGCGTTGTGTAAAAAGTTCATGATAGCTCTGCGCATAAAATGCTCATCAATTTGATGCTGGCTGTTATTTGAGGCTGCCTCAAAATCAATATTGGCAAGCTCGTATTGTGGAGTATTTAATGTATCAATCACAATCTCCCGAATAAACGACACCATGTCAACTTCCCTTAGAGTGAGCGGCAGCTGCTGATGTCTTAAGCGCATCGTTAAATTTAAATCATCTAGCAAATCTTGCATGTGCAATGACTGTTTCTCAATGATTTGAGCATATTCAGCTTGTTCTTGAGGAGCTAGTGTTTCATCATCTAATAGCTCTGCATAACCACGAATAGAGGCAAGAGGCGTTTTCATATCGTGTGAGACATTGCTAATCCATTCTTCACGCATCAATTCTAGTCGCTTGCGTTCCTGCTCGTGTGCAGCTAGTTCTCTTGATACCTCGTTTAAATTTTCAAAAACAGGTTTATACACACCGCCAGGCATTTTAACAGTTTGATGCTCATGATTTTTTAAATGACGAATACGCTCTATCATTGCATATAGTGGCTTAGTTAATGTACGACCAAAAAGCCAGCCAACCAATGTAGCGACTATTAAATCAGCAATAACAATAAATAAACCAAATTTTCCAATGAACTGTAAAAACGATGTACCAGAAACATGCATAACAAATCTTGTAACACCACTACCCTTAATACCAATGAGATAATTTACATCATCCTTACTGCCAACATAAACAGTAGTATCAGCATCAAATTCCTTATATTTATATACTTGAATTAAATCTATAGGTGCATAGTGTGAAAGAGCTTTCTCTGGTGCGAATTGGGAATCGATAACTTGACCATTCACATCAAGTAACTGAATCCAAGCATTTCGCTGATGCAAGTGTTCAAGTCCTTCTTTACTGATTGAAGGCTTTTCATTACTTATATCAATATATTTTTGGAAATCCCGTACAAAGCTTTCTTCTGTAGATGGAACAAAGCTATCATTTTCATTTGCTAGCCGATAAATGAGGAGCCCAATAAGAATAGCAGTATTGACAAAAATAACGATGATGACAATAGATAGTACGGAAAGGAGGAAGCGTGCTGTTAATTTCCATCTCATCCTTGTGCCTCTTTTGGTATAACGAATTTATAACCAAGTCCCTTTACAGTGGTGATGAACATAGGTTTAGAGGCATCTTGCTCAATTTTCTCGCGTAGACGTCGAATATGCACCATTACAGTATTATCAGAGCCGAAAAAATCCTCTCCCCACACACGTTCAAAAAGCGTCTCTTTACTTAAAATTCGATTAGGATTATGCATAAAGCATGCCATTAAGCCAATTTCCTTAGCCGTTAATTCCAATAAGACTTCATCCTTGTGTACTTCAGTTTCATCAACATTTAGCTGGAATGGTCCAACCTGTAATGCTTTTTCGGCAATACTCGGTGTTGTCTCCTGTGTTTGGTAGCCGGCTCTACGTAATTGTGCCTTAACGCGATAGGCAACCTCCTTTGGACTAAAGGGCTTTGTAATATAATCATCGCCCCCAATGGCCAACCCCAAGATTTTATCTATTTCCTCATTTTTCGCTGACATAAAAAGGACTGGGATATGCGATACTTCTCGAATCCGTCTACATAAATCATAGCCCTCACCATCTGGAAGCATGACATCGAGTAGCACAATATTTGGTTGCGTCTGCTGAAAGCTCTTCCATGCTTCCTGAATAGTGCCTGCGGTATGAATTTGCTTATAGCCCTCCTTTTGCAGACTGACTTTTAGCAGATTGGCTAAATCAGCCTCATCGTCCACTACTAAAATGGTTGGTTCTTGCATGGGGACACACCCTTTCATTTTATTTTGATAATCATCTTAGAGATTTAAGGATAGCGTATAGTCTTAATTTTTGAAAGCCGAACAATGATTAACGAATCATTAAGTTTACAGTACGCTCATTTATGAAAATTATTATAAAAGAAATTGTCTAAAAAGCTGAGAGTTTTAGTACTTTGGCTTCGATATAGTTAGTGAAAAAGCTTTTTCAAAAGATTTATAGGGGGGCGAAATGATGAGGTGCACTGCTAAAAATTTCATTAGCCGTTTACAAAATAAAAAAGAAGATGCACTTGATTATGTGATAGAGCATTATTCTAGTTTCGTGAATGCAATAGCTTATAAAATTCTTTCAAACATCAATAAAGATGCTATTGAAGAATGTGTGAATGATGTGTTTTTAGCTATTTGGCAAAATGCTAAACAGCTAATTGCGAATAATAAATCATTTCGTCGCTCCTTTTTTAGAAATTCCTGCTCTGTCTCTTTTATATCAGGCTTTCGTGAAAGTTCCTCATCTCCCTTTTCTCGTGCTTGTTGTTTTTCAAGCCTACGAAAAATATCTATCGTTTTATATTTTGTTAGCATACCTATCCATTTTTTGAAATCTTTATATTCTTCCCTCAAAAGTAAAGTAAAAGCATGTTACTCCCAACATTAAATGGATAGAATATTGGTACAATTCTACAGCTATTAACCTACATTTTATGCATAAAACTACTTTGTAACTTTACATAAAGTACTGCTCTGCTTTCGCATAGAAAAATGTTATCAAAGCCCCATTTTTGCACTATATAATGATGGCTAAGACTTCAAACTTATCACTATACATTTGTGTGAAATGCTAATAGAAAATACTATGAGCAACGGAGATCAACCCCTCGTTTTGAAAAAGGGCTATACTTTTTAATTTGTCACCTTGATTTCATTGACATAAAAGTATTTCAACAACATGGTCTTTGTGCACTTTTAAAGCACAAAGACCTTTTGAAACTTTTACAGAGTTTAAATCGTAAAGAGAGTATCAAATAACTAGGAGGGAAAGCAAGTGTTTAAAAAAATAGCAGCAGATGCACTAGGATTGTCGGATATTGGCGTAGTTGTGCCTCGTGACGATTATGATAAAACGGATGCAGATGATTTTATTTTGCATGAAATAGACGAGAAAATTTATTTTTTAATTAAAACGAAGGCAGACGAGTATTGCTTCACCAATCGAGCGATTATTCATGTTGATGGTGAAAGTGCCATGAGCAAGAAGCGATTATTGCGCCGTTATGATTATTCTATGTATTCTATTACAGAAGTTTTTCTCGAAACAGCAGGAACAATTGATCTTGATGTCGAAATTAAGTTTACAATAGGTAATTCTCCATTATCCATCGACATTCATAAACGTTTTATTGATGATATTAAAGACTTATATAAAGCGTTACATGCAATCAGCTATGAACAAAAGCAAAATGCCTATAAGTTAGAGGCAGCAGAAAAAAGCTTACAGATTGCTTCCTCATCCATTGGACGAATCGGAAATGATAATGTCACTCCTTCTACATCATTCGAGGAAATTACACGTTTTGCAAATAGCTGGATGATTGATCATAAGGACAAATATAAAAAAGAAGATTTCTCACACGTTTATGATTTATATATGAACAATTAAGGAAGAATAGCTCTCTGCAATTTGTGGAGAGCGTTTTTAACATAAATACATAAAATCAAACTAGGAGCGTGACGAAGAATGACAAACGAATTGCATGTGCTAGAAAAAGAAGCAGGAATAGAAAATGAAAATTTTGAACAGCCGCCGCAAGCCGTCGAAACATTATTCGTAAATGAGTTTATAGATGGTATTTTAGACCCTGCACAGAAAATGCTTGGACCTGTTAAAGATGGTGGAACGATTTTTGCTAATACAACACCCGGTTGCTGGGGACCTATGCTGACTCCTACAATTCGCGGCGGACATGAAGTGACAAAACCTGTATTTGTAGAAGGAGCAGAGGTAGGAGATGCCATTGTCATTAAAATTAAATCCATCCAAGTGACTTCATTGGCAACAGCATCTGGACATGATGAGGTGATTAACGATCGATTTATTGGTGACCCGTTCGTCTCTGTAAAATGTCCAGGCTGTGGAAAACTTCATCCGAGCACTATCGTTAAGGGAATCGGTCAGCATGCCATACGCTGTTCCACATGTAATACAGAAACGGCACCTTTTAAAATGATCAATGGCTACACGATGGCATTTGATCATAAGGGGAATGTTGGTGTCACTGTTGGTCGAGAAGGAGCACGTCGTATTGCACTGGATGCGAAAAATTATATGCGCACACCTGAAAATTCTATACAAAATCCGGTGGTAGCATTAGCGCCAAGTGATTTAATCGGGGTGATGGCTAGAATGCGTCCATTTTTAGGACAACTAGGTACTACGCCATCCAAGGCTATGCCAGACTCTCATAATGCAGGTGACTTTGGTTCATTTTTAATTGGGGCACCGCATGAATATGCCTTTACACAAGAGGAATTGGATAAACATCGTACAGATGGGCATATGGATATAAGCCGTGTTCGTGAGGGGGCAACTATTATTTGTCCAGTTAAGGTTTCTGGAGGTGGTGTTTATATTGGTGATATGCACGCCATGCAAGGTGATGGTGAAATTGCAGGACATACTACAGATGTTGCTGGTATCGTTCAACTTCAGGTCAGTGTATTGAAAAAAACGGCGTTGGAAGGTCCAATTTTATTGCCGAATACTGAAGATCTGCCTTATACAGCAAAACCTTTTACAAAGGAAGAAAAACGTCGTGCTCGTGAGCTTGCGGAGGAATTTGGCGTTAAACAGGTGGAGGAAGCATTCCCTGTATCAGTTATTGGCTCTGGAACATCATTAAATGAGGCAACAAATAATGCATTAAGTCGTGCAGCAAAGCTCTTTGAGATGAGTGAGCCAGAGGTGATGAACAGAGCAACCATTACAGGTTCCATTGAAATTGGTCGTCATCCTGGAGTGGTAACAGCAACCTTCCAAGTACCGAAAACGGTACTGAAAAAAGCACGAATTTATAAACCAGTGAAAAAACAATATGATTGATCGATAAAAATAAGCACAAAAGCAAACTATGAAAATTATTTCTGGTTTGCTTTTTTGGGTTGCAAAGATTTTTGTCTAAAAATCGACAAATAAAAATTGTTTTCTATTGATTAGTTGCTATAATAGAACAAGCTCTAAATAGCTAAAAGATTGTTATAGTTCTATTAGAATTCTTACATAGAAATGATGGTGACACATGGCAGACTTTGTGCGTTTACAAGAAAAAAGAGAAAAAACAAATAGTATTAAAGCATATATCAATAAAATGAGGGGCGGAGGGCATGCACCTTCAAGAACAAATTTTGCTGACGCTCTCACAGGTGCGGTCGGAGGATTAATATGTATTTTTGTACTACTGTGGCTGACTAATTACACAGGGACACCCTGGCTAATGGCTTCACTTGGAGGAAGCTGTGTCCTCGTATTTATCGTTTGGAATGCACCATTGTCTCAGCCGCGAAATATTATCGGAGGGCATTTTATTTCTGCCTGTATCGGTTTATCTATATATTCTCTTCTAGGAACAAGTATTATTTCCATTAGCATTGGTGTAGGGTTAACGATTTTCTTAATGGCGATTACAGGAATTATTCATCCACCAGCAGGAGCGAATCCTATTATTATTATTTTAGGAGGCTATGGATGGAGCTATTTGGTGATGCCTGTACTAATAGGTGCATTAATTATTGTCTTTTTTGGTATAGTGATTAATAATTTACGTGAAACACGACAATATCCTTCATTCTGGTAAAGTTTGTGTAACCCATATTTGTTACAGAGTTATTAAAAATTTGACAGATTTTTTTGTAACTATTTAAATGGTTGCTCGTCTACTGTTATGAGAAGGTCAATTTCTCGATTATATTAGTGAATTATACATGACTTTCCTAAGTTGTATATTATGCTGCTAGCACTGTCTAGCATAGGCAATGAGTGAATTGTGACAATACAAATGGGCTACCAACTTATAAGTAATTGCCCAATGAACTCATTTGCCAATCTTTTTCAGGAAAATTAAATTTATAACCCATCTATTAGAAGTTACTATCTAATAGATGGGTTCATAGTGTTGAAAAACTAAATGGTCAAGGGACTCTTTGTGAATACTCCTAAGTCAAATGAAGGTGATTTCCGTTCCAGGCTACTCGCTTTCCAGTGGGCGAGCGACGAGCCACTTCCTGCGCTGACGCTCCGTGCAGGGTCTCGTCTGTCTCGCTATCCCACAGGAGTCGAGTAGCCTTGCACTCCAATCAGCAATAGTGTAGAACTTTAAATATTTTCTTCCCTCAAAAGTAAAGTAAAAGCATGTTACTCACCATCATTAAATGGATACAATAGTGACACAATTCTATAGTTGTTGTCCTGCATTTTATGGATAAAACCACTTTGACTTTACATAAAGTCACTTATTGCTGACCCTCTGCTTTCGCAAAAGAAAAAAGTTATATCAAAGCTCCATTTTTGTGCAAAATAGTGATGGTTAAGACTTCCATTTATCACTACACATTTTTGTGAAATGCCAATAGAACATACTATGAGCAAAGGTTGATTGGAGTGTAGACTGAGTGACTCCTCGGGGATTCAGCGTTACAGATGAGACCCTGGAGCGAGCAAAGCGAGTGAAGCGGCTCATCGGACGCCCCCAGGAAAGCACTCAGTCGGAACGAAGATCAACCCCTCGTTTTGAAAAAGGGCTATATTTTTTAATTTGTCACCTTGATTTCATTGACATAATAGTATTTCAACAACATGAACCCATCTATTAGAAGTTACTATCTAATAGATGGGTTTTTTTGTTGTTGCATTTAGTCGAATTCTGTTGTCGTATTCTTTAGGCATAACATGATTTTTTTAGCATATGTTGGATAAGATTTGTTATATTGAAGAAAGAGAATTAACTTAGGTTGTTAGTATTTTATATGATAGGGGAAGATATCTGTTGGGTGAATTTGATAGGGGGCTCCAATTGTATGCTGTTGGATTGTGATGAGCAGTTATTCATGGCATATAAGCATAGTGGTGAAAAGGGTGCTGAAAAATTGCTGTCAACATGGTTGGAGGCAGAGAACAAGTTACAGGCAGACCCAAAAATATTAGGTTCTGCACTTTCACCAAATTTATTTTTAGTGAATGAGGAAATGGCGATGAACATTGCTTTTTCAACTGCGAGGAAATATTGGGGTCATGTAACTACTGATGCGCAAGCTTTTTTTGATAAACAAGGAATGGATGCTAAGTTTGTACATGATCGTCTGAATGATTTTTTTTATACGCAAAAAGGGAAAGAGTCCTTTTTTGAGCAGCTTTTTGCACAGCATACAATGGACTTTGAGCGGTTAATATGGTTAATATTTGGGAAACGGATGCAAATTACAATGCCAGTGAACAAACTCCAAACTATATTTTTATATAAATTAAACAATGAATATTTTGTGCATATGATTTATAAAGAACATACTCTATTTTGGCATTGGTTGTTTATGAAAAAGATTTATTCACTGTTTATCCACAAACCTTTAGAACAATTCACATTTATTCATGAAATGCTTGGTCATTTTGAGAGATCTGCAAGAAAAACTTATACACATGTGAATATCTTTGTGAATAATTACAAAGAAATTCTGGATAAGTGTATAACTTATGTGGATAACTATAATTCGACATGCTTAGAAAAAAAACAGTTACATCTTTATCAAATTGTTGTGCATTACCGGTTAGCCGAAGGAGATAATCGCTGTGTTAAGTCATTAATTACTGCTTTTGAGGCGGATTGGCGATATTCAATGTATGCCTTGACAGAGAAAGAAAAGGTGTTGATTGCCTACCTTTTGTTTCATATAGCATATCAGGAGAAGAATGATGAATTGGTTATCAAATATGGGGAATATTTATTAGAGGATGAGCGACTTAATAATTATGCAATAGAGATTATGCTTGAATATAAAGAATTACTGCCTAATCGTAAGCCTACACCTCCCGCTATTATCAAAAATTATGAACTAAATTTTCTAGAAAACTTATATGCCATTATGCTTGATCATTATGTAAGAACCGCTCGTTATCAAGAGGGATTAACACTTTTAAAGGAGCATGTACTTGCATCCAATAAAAAAATACATGCAGCATTAGTGCAGAAAAACTATAGTAATGAACAATTTATTGCGATTGAGGCTTATGTTCAGCAAGATATAGCTTTACATGTTAATAATTCATTACAGCATATCGGCTTATCTGTTGAAGAATGGCGTAGAAATTACCGTCAACCAGAAGCTTCCTATTATTTTGTAGCACAGAGCGCATCCCTCCATATATTGAATATTTTAAAAGTCTTATTTATAACAGAGCAGTATGAGCTTTTTGAGAAATTGATAGAAATTTATAAAAAATACTTACTTATTGATGATCATTTTGAAAGTTTACGAGTGTTTATAAGTGCATATGTAGAGCAGGATTAATTAAAAAGAGTGTCTAGTGCATATTTACACTAGACACCCTTTTTTATGTTTATTCTAAAACGCCCTTGTCTTTTAAATCAGTAATTTCTTCTACACTAAAGCCAAGAGCAGATAACACTTCCTCATTATGCTCTCCAAGTTTGGCACCTACATGTCTATATTCTGGTTGAGCTCCGTCAAATTTAAAGGCAGATGCAATTTGTTTTTGCATCGTACCATCGTATTTGGGAATATCAACAATCATGCTGCGAGCCTTTAGCTGTGGGTGCTCGCATGCTTCAGGAAAAGTTAAAACGGGTTCCACGCATCCCTCAAAATCCTCGTTGAACACCTCTAGCCATTCACTATAGGTCTTTGATAAAAAAGCATCATGAACAGCTTCTTTAAAACGAATTTGTGTATAGTATGAGTCATTAAAAGTATTATCAATGAGCTCAGGAATATCAAGTGCTTCACATAGCAGCTTGCGGAATTGAGGCTCAAGGCTTCCTACTGAGAAAAATCTTCCATCCTTTGTTTTGTAAAAGTCATAGTAGCTGCCACCATTTAAAATTTCCTGCTCTGGCTGAGGCACTCGTCCACCTCCAATGTATGCAGCTCCATACATAGCATTAAGTGAAAATACAGCATCTGTCATACTAATATCGATATATTGCCCTTCACCTGTTTTTTCACGATGTAATGCAGCAGCTAGTACGCCGATTGCAGCATGCATGGTGCCTCCTGCAATATCAGCTAGCTGAATTCCCATTGAAACTGGTTTTTTATCCTTATGTCGAGAGTAATCCAGTAAACCAGCTAATGATAAATAGTTATTGTCATGTCCTGGACGATTGCTATAGGGTCCCGTTTGACCATAACCTGTAATTGCACAATAAATAACCTTTGGATTTATTTCCTTAAGTGCCTCATAGCCGATGCCCAGTCGTTGCATAACGCCAGGGCGAAAACCTTCGATAATAACATCGTACTCATTAACGAGTGACTTGACGATTTCCACAGCCTCTGGCGATTTTAAATTTAACGTTAATGACTTTTTAGAACGATTTAAATGTTGATGTATATATGCCTCATGGTCGTCATCATAAGGAGGCATGATTCGTGTTAAATCCACACGCTTCGAAGATTCTACGTGAATAACCTCCGCACCTAAATCGGCAAATATCATTGTCGCCATTGGCCCTGGTAGTAATGCAGAAAAATCGAGAATTTTTAACCCCTTTAAAATACCCAAATCTCCCAACCCCTTTTTGTGTAGGCTGCTAACGCCATCTATGCTAAGAGGCCTAGCAACGCTTTTCTCTTAACCCCATTTGTAAAAAAGCCTGTATTATATCTGTATTAATACAGAGTTATTTAAATTTATCAGTATTATAACAGAATAAGCAATGGCTTGACTATGCTAAATTTTATTATAAAATAATTAGTCTGAAAATTATATGTCAGAATAACAATAAAAGTAAAAAAATTTTGAATATAGATTTTCTGTCAAATTTCAGATAATAATCACCGTTTGTTTGAAAATTCTGTAAATATGAAGACGAAAAAATCTCTATGCAATAGATTGCACATAGAGATTTTTATAGTGTTGAAAAACTAAAATGGTCAAGGGACTCTTTGTGAACACTACTAAGTCAAATGAAGGTGATTTCCGTTCCAGGTTACTCGCTTTCCAGTGGGCGAGCGACGAGCCGCTTCCTGCGCTGAGGGAACGAAGACTAAGTGCGTCACGTCCTGTGACAACGCCTTCGTGACCAACATCGTGTTGGCCTCAGATTCTCGTCTGTCTCGCTATCCCACGGGAGTCGAGTAGCCTTGCACTCCAATCAGCAATAGTGTAGAACTTTAAATATATTCTTCCCTCAAAAGTAAAGTAAAGTAAAAGCATGTTACTCACCAACATTAAATGGTTAGAATATTGGTACAATTCTACAGCTATTAACCTACATTTTATGCATAAAACTACTTTGTAACTTTACATAAAGTACTGCTCTGCTTTCGCATAGAAAAATGTTATCAAAGCCCCATTTTTGCACAATATAATGATCGCTAAGACTTCAAATTTATCACTATATATTTGTGTGAATTGCCAGAAGAAAATACTATGAGCAAAGGTTGATTGGAGTGTAGACTGAGTGACTCCTCGGGGATTCAGCGTCACAGATGAGACCCTAGAGCGAGCAACGCGAGTGAAGCGGCTCATCGGACGCCCCCAGGAAAGCACTCAGTCGGAACGGAGATCAACCTCTCGTTTTGAAAAAGGGCTATACTTTTTAATTTGTCACCTTAATTTCATTGACATAATAGTATTTCAACAACATGAAAAATAATATTATCAGGGCAAGGATAAGTTCCTTACGCTATGACTTTGAATAGAAATTCACTGTAAAATAAGGGGAACCATTGTTTTTAAAGCAGATGCCAACAAAAACATGCGTAAACTCTTTTCTTAAAATATTCCTACGATGCCCTATAGAATTCATCAGTGCCTCATGAGCAAAAATGCTGTTGCTTTGACCAGATGCGATATTTTCACCATACCAGAAATAATTTACACTACCAGCAGTAAGTCTATCATTAGAATGATTACCAATATGATCCTCATGGCTAAAAAATTGGTGAGCTATCATATTACTACTATGCTGGCGAGCTATAGGATTGTATCTATTGTCATAAATAAGTGGTTGCAATCCTTCTACGGCTCGTTCATGATTAATGAGTTCAACCATTAAATCTTCAAATCCTGTACGTAATTCATTGGAAGGTTTTCCATAGAAGCCATTTTTATTTAATTCTGTAGCAGCATGGATCCAAAGAACAGAACGAACTATATTGTTTTTGTGTAAGTCATAGAAAAAAGTGACATAGTGCTGATTGATTAAATAGGTACCATATGCTTCATTGTCTGTACAATCAAGATAATTTAGCAAATAACTTGTATTTTGATAGTGAATAGCTTTGAGAGGAGACCCATATATTTTAGTAACCTCTGTTCGATTAGTACCTATTTTGATACCAAATACACTATGCCCTAACCTTGTTTCGTATCCACCAACGACTTGAGAATTATGCCTTCCTACAAGAGAAAATAGGGAATCGTCCGTCCCTATTCGATGCCATTCCATTTTGTATTCACTTTGAAAGCTACTATTTGAGAAATTTTTTTGCGTAAATGCACTCGAATAAGCTTTTTTATTTAAGCTGATAGAGGCATTAGCCCATAATCCTATACCAAAGCCCAATAAAATTGGAGCTGTTTTATGAATCAACATACTTCAATCCTCTTCTGTTAAAGTAATAAATCTATCAGAAAATAGCGTTTTATTACTATAAAAATACTACATTTTTTATTAAAAAACGAGAGGATAAATTTTGGCACTTACACTATAATGTTACTTTAGATATAATATAGCTTTAAAAAATATACTGTTTCGACAAATTATTTCTAATAAAATAAGAAAATGTACTTATTTACGAAAAATAGGGGTGTGAAAGTTGAAATCAAATCAGTTAAAGTTAAAACATTTAATTATGGGAGTAGCAATGGCTGCCTTTTTCTTGACAAGTATTGGCAGCATCTGGAGCGGTTACCGAATGAATGTTGACTCGATTAAAGAAAACACATTAGAAACGAATCGAGTGTATGCACAAAAACTAGCATCTACCGCAGATGCCTACCTAGAGGAAGCTTTTCAAATTTTAGGTTATAGTGCTGGCAACATGGGTTCAAAGATGAATGATGGAAATGCATTAGATCAGGAAACGGATCGTTTGAAAATGCAAAATAGTATGTTTAACTCTGTCGTTATAACGAATGCAGATGGTCGTGTACTTTCTATCTCACCACCCTCTATCGAAATAAAGGGTGAGGTTTTAACATCAGTTGGTGCTAAAGAGGCTTTAACTAAAAAGGAGCCGCTTATTTCTAAACCTTATGAGGCGATTACAGGACGTCTAATCATTTTTATATCTTATCCTATATTCTCAGCGTCGAATGAATATCTAGGAATGGTAGCTGGAACTATTTATTTAAAGGAACAAAATGCCTTTAATACTTTATTGGGAGAACATTATAGTCATGATGGCTCTTATGTATATGTAGTAGATGAAGATGGTCGAGTAATTTACCATCAGGACCCAAGTAGAATCAATGATATTGTTACTGAAAATAAAGTTGTGAAAGCTGTGATTTCTGGGAAGAATGGAGCACAGCTTGTCGAGAACACAAAAGGCATTGAAATGCTTGCTGGTTATAGTGCAGTATCTTTAGCTGGGTGGGGAGTTGTCTCTCAAAGACCTTTAGATGTAGCACTAGCACCTTCGTTTGATCGGGTACAGGATGTGGCGATAAAATCCATACCACTTATGCTTGTTTCAATATTTATTGTACTTTGGGCGGCAGCGCGTATCGCTAGTCCTTTACAGCAACTAGCTACTTTAACAGAGGAGAGTCTAGATACTAAAAATGTTGAAGGGCTAAAATCAGTTAAAGGCTGGTATTTTGAAGCGTATTCTTTAAAAAGTGTCTTAATAAGGAGCTTATCATTTTTACATGGACAGGTAATGTTTTTCAAGGATCAATCAACCACTGATCCACTGACAGGGGTAACAAATCGACGTACGATGGATGCAATGCTGGCAGAATGGCAAGTAAACAAGTTACCTCACGCTATCATTATGTTGGATTTAGATCATTTTAAAAGTGTGAATGATACATATGGTCATGCTGTGGGGGATAAGGTTTTGCAATTCTTAGCGAAAAATATGGAAGCTGTAGCTCGAGAAGGAGATGTGTGTTGCCGCTATGGTGGTGAGGAATTTGTTATGCTGTTACCTAATACTACAGCGGAGAAAGCTGCTTCAGTTGCAGAGAAGCTGCGAAATGTTTTAGCTAACACGATTAGTCCTTGTGGCCGACCCGTGACATTATCGGCAGGGGTGGCTGTCTATCCTCAGATGGCTGACTCGACTGAAGCATTATTTGAAGCTGCTGATGGGGCACTGTATCTTGCTAAGCAGGCAGGGCGTAATCAAGTAATGGTAGCGCGACAAGAAAATCAGTGAAAAATTTATGACATATAGGCATACATTGTTATTTTTAGGGTAGATGATTAATGTAGAAATCATTTGGGCAAGCTACTCTTAAATGATTTGACTTATAACCTCTAAATCATATTCAAATAATATGCTAACTCGGGACACATCTCTTGATCGACTTGACAAGACGTAAGGTTATCCCCCTTTCCCTTATGACAATTTCAAGAACGACTAGATGTATGCCTATATATCGTTAAAGCCAAGAGAGCACCGATGCTCCTTGGTTTTTTTGTGCAGGCATTTCATTAGACAATGAATTATGCTCATAGGGATATGAAGGTCGCCCAATTGTGGAGGGTAAATGCACAAAGAGACGTATTCACTACTCAAACGTACACTTTAAATTCACAAAGCACCGATTAATGCACGACTTTCTACTAGTATTTTAGAATTAACTATGAAGGTTTTCTAATTACCTGTCGATATAAAGGGTATGATGAAATTGATATTTGTACGTATCAAAATCAATAAGTGAAAGGATGAGTGGGATGGATAAAACAAAAATCCAAAAAGTGAACAAAGCACTTATTGCAACTGTCTTTGCTACTAGCGGAATTGCTTTAGTAGTGCCACCACCGCAAAAGGCAGAAGCAGCTACTTCACCGTTTAAGGATATCGATCAATATTCAAGTCACTATGATAATATTTTAAAATTACATTCTCAGGGTGCAATTAGCGGATTTCCAGATAATACCTTCCGACCAAATCAAAATGTAACAAGAGGTCAGGCTGCTAAAATGCTGGCAACTGTATTAAAGTTAGACTTGAAAAATGTACAGGACCCTTATTATAAGGATGTTCCAAAAGGTAGTGAATATTACAAATATGTAGCGGCACTACAAAATGCAGGGATCATGTCAGGATATTCAAATGGAACATTTATGCCAAATGAAGTAATTACACGTGGTCAATTAGCTAAAATGCTGGTGCTTGGATTTAAATTTGAGGTAGCTTCAAATTATAATCATAGCTTTCAAGATGTTAATAGCCAAACAAGTAATGCCATTTATATTCAAACGTTAGTAGATTTAAAAGTTACAGATGGAACTACGCCAGTTACATTTTCTCCATTTAATCCAGTAACACGTGGTCAGATTGCCTCTTTCATTGTTCGCGCACAAGATAAAAAGGGTAATGCGTCCTCTTACAAAATTACGGGTGTTGAAGATGATGTAGTCTACATAAATGCTGAGCCTTACACTGTACCTGAAAATTTAGCAAACGTTTTTAATGAGTATAATGCACCGGTTTTACAGGGAGCAATTATTGAAGGTAATTTATCTGGGAAAACCATTCAATCTGTTTCTAAGCTAACATTGAATGCAAGCGGCACAAGTTCAAAATTTTTAGATTTTGATGGTGAGTATGGTTCATTTGATGCAACCATCGTTGTCAATGGAAACTATATTGGATTTTCTAATATTACATTGACTGGCACTATGCTAGTAAACGAAACAGTGCGTCCGTCCTTACATTTAAATGTTACCGGCTTTAAGCCATTATCGATTGGGCGCATAGCAAGTACTAATTTTTCATTTATCAACTGGTCTAATCCAGAAAATCAAAATGGGGAAAGCTCGTCCTCATCCAATAGCAATTCATCGTCTGATCTTCAAAATTGGACTAATCAAAATTCAGACAAGAACCCAGATAAAAACAAACCATTTGAAAACTGGTCTAAAGAAAAAGTGACCATGAAAAATGTTGAAAAACATCTTGAATTTTATAACAGTACTGTATCACGTTTAGTTGTATCTCAAAGTGGTACAAAAATTGAAACGAACACTAAGCTGCAGCGTGTGGATATTATCGGAAGTGTTCGAGAATTTGAGATTCAAGGTGATATCGGAACACTAAACCTTGATACAGAAACAAAGCTGACAATATACGGAGATAGCAATATCGACTGGATTAACTACAATAGCTTTACAGATTTAGAGCTTTATATAGACGGTCGAGTAGGTACACTGTATGTGGATAATGCATACGGCTGGGTGGATATTGGTGACTACACGTATATTGACAAAGTTATTATACCGAAGGGTGAATCGCCGAATAATATCTTCGATGATTTCCTAGAGGATAAAGATAATATTGGCAGTATTACAGATCCAGATGGTAAACCAATCGATAAGGATGATATTGAAAACCAAAAGCCTGCGGATAAAACTAAGCCTGTCGTTAATATCACAAAAGTATCTGTATTGAATGGTAGTGATGTACAGGTAGACTTTACTTCAGATAAAGTCGGCACATATTACTATATAGTTCGAGAAAAGGATGCTGATCCACCAACAAAACGAGAAATGGTTGATCGTGTTTCTACTGATAATGTTGCAAGTGGAACAGGTTCGGCTATATTAAATAACAACACCTTTAAAGTGACAAATCTAGGTGAGAAAAAAGAATATGTTATTTATATCATGGTCGTTGATGGTGCGAAAAATGTTTCTGACCTTAAATCAGAATCCTTCCAGATGAAGGATGCATCACCACCAGTAGTAAAATCTCTAAAAGTGAATCCTTTACATGGTGGAAAACGAGCTGAGTTTACATTTACAGCAAGCGAGCCAGGGGACTATTACTACTATGTTCGGAAAAAGACGACTGCAGCTGATCCAACAACTGCAGATATAGTAGCAAAGCCAACAGGTACAGGTAAGGCTGTGGCAGGTAAGCTAGGAATTACGGAGATTTTATCAGGCTTAGAGGCAGAGGAAGTGTATCAGCTCTACGTGGTGATGAAGGATGCGTCGGGTAACTATTCAGTAGACCCTATTCCGAAAGAGGCCATCAAAGAGTTTACGACAAGTGCATTGGATAATATTCATCCTTATGTTGAGCAGACAAAACTTGAGCCAGCAGGAAAATCAAATCAATTTTACTTATATTTAAACGAAGCATTGGATCCGGAAAGTGCTCGTAATGTAAATAACTATGATTTATCAGGGACAGTTATTGTTAACACAACAGGACAAAATAAAATTAAACCTTCGGCAGTAGAATATAAAGAAGGGGACAAAAAAGTATTATTAACGATTCCTTCTGAAACAGGCTTTGTTTACGGTGATACATTACGCGCTACTGTTTTACCAGGCGTAAAGGACTTAGCGGATAATGAATTTGAAAATGTCAATACTGTTGATCCTGGAAAACCTGTGCGAAACTATGCGGAATATATCCATGAAAAATTTGATATGCCTGTCATAACGATTGAAAATGTAGTTAGTAAGCCTGATCAAAATGATAACTATAGACGCTCTGAAGTAGAGTTTAAGCCAAGTAAGGCCGGAACTTATTATTACATGGTGTTGCCTGATACAGTTGAAGACAATGGAGAAGTAAAAACGTTTAAACAATATTTAATAGACAAGGGCATTACAGAGCGTGATTTTGTGAATGAGTTTGCAAATGAATCATCATTAAAATCAGGTTATTTCCAAATTGGTGGGAAGGATATATATATTGACCGTGGCTCTGGTCCAGCTGATTTAGAGGAAAAAACAAAAAAATTCCCAATAACGATAACGAAAGACAAAATGAATCCATTCTTAAGCTATTCCGTGTATATGGTCTTAAAGGATCGTGGTGGGGAAATTTCGAAAATTACCTCTAAGGAAATGATTGGTGATACAAGAGCACCATTAATTAAAAATTTAGTAGTAAAACCTAAAGAAAATGAAGATACGAAAGCAATGATTTCCTTTGATACTGATGAAACAACAGAGCTTCATTATTGGTTTGTGCCAAAGAAAAATGCAGATGGCACAACAAATGATTCAGCAAATCTAAAAATTGATACACCTGCTGAACGTAAATTCTTAGAGGATAAATTAAGAAATAGCCCAAGCGTTAAGAAAAGTGGCAAGGGATCATTCCCATTATCTGAAGCTACAGGTGTAACTTTAGAGCCGCATAAGGAATATGTTGTATATTTTGGTGCTGTAGATACGTATGGAAATATAACAGTATACAGATCCAACTCCAATTCTGATGGTTACGATGAATCAAGCGCGGGTTGGATGAGAGAAAATTTCTATTCTGATGGTACCCCACCGCGTATTGAAATGACTGTCGATGGTCAAAAGAAACGCAATATTGTTTATCGTAATCCAGATGATACATTTACGATTACATTTAGTGAGGCCATTATGCGCGATGAAAATGGCAATTCTTTAATAACTAATTTAAATTTACTTACAATTACGAATGAATCAGGTCAAGATATTACGTCTCAATATCAATTTGTTAAGTATACACAAGGTACAAAAACAACGGATGAAAGTAAGCTGATTATCAAACCAGTGGCACCAAATACGGCAGATAAAACATTTACAGTGAAGATGAAGAATGAAGCTGTCGATTACAATATTACAGGTTACACAGGTAATAAATTCAAAGTTGAGGATTTTGGAAAATATGTATATCAAAAATCGGGTGTGGCATTCAGATCAGCTACATTAAAGGGGAATATCTCAGTGGGGAACATCCATTCTTACAGAGAGCTTGAGTTTATGTATCAACTTGCAAACGCAGGAGATGATCTGAAATACTATTATGCAGTCCGTGTAAATGTTGTTCCTGGAGACTTAACTGCAGAAGAAATTATCTATGCAGGTGAGCATGCTGACCAAATAGCGGCTGGACAAGCTATTCCTGGTATTGCTAACGGTATTTCAGTTGCAGGCACTGGTAAACCTGAGAATTCATCAGATAACTCCCAAAATTCAACATTAACTACAAAGTCTTCTAATCTGAATAAAGTATTTATGGAAGGTGACCGTATTTACTTTGCAACGGTCGATAAATACGGTAATATTTCCCAAGGTGTGCTAGATACAAACGACCAACAGAAATTTATTAAAATTGAGAGAAAACCTTAATCAAAATCGTATAATAGACATCTAATTAAAGTTTTAGTTCACATTTTAAAGAAGAAAAGTGTTGAATTCTAAATGTTATGATCAATTTATCAATATAATAATTTAGAGAGATATTAAAAGCCAAACAATTGTAGAGAGCTATGGTTGTTTGGCTTTTATTTATAAACTTTAATTTGTTGGCATTGAAAAAAAACTTAACAAAAAAGCTATATGAGAGAGTAATAAAGTGTGAGTATCAGACATTAGTATTGATTAAAATATTGAAACATCAAAATTCATATATCACTTTTTTATTGATAATTATTATCATTTATAATGCAAGGTAGTAACGATTTATGGGTATAGAAGACCATTATTGCTATGGAATCATGCGTTAATAAAGGTACAGATATTCGCCGTAGGATACTGAACATTGAGGAATCTTTGAACATACAAAGTTCCATCGAGTATGTTTATCGTTGTCACGGAGGAGATGCTCAAATACGACTTCGTTATACATGCTATAAATAACCCCAAGTGTGGAGAAATCGTCACTTGGGGTTTTTCATCGTCATTAGGTATATAAAAATCGAGGGAGTCGGCTAAGCATACAGGGAAGGACGCTAACATGATCCTCCTCATCGAACTTCACAAAATCGGTGTGAATGTTCTTGTCACTTAAACGCTTCATTCGTTCTGCTGCTTGCTCAGCTCCTTCAAGCATATCGGGCAGTTCATTGGCACCAATTGTGAGCAGGAGATTGATAGCATGATTACCAATCCAAGTTTCACTGAATCTATCTATTTCTTTTAACACAGCATTGTTAGCCCACCAAACAGAGGGACTTCCAGCTACGATGTGCGTGAATAAATAAGGTCTTGCACATAAAGCATAGAGAGTGAAAAGACCACCTAATGAATGTCCCACAATGGCTTGTTTACTTTTATTAATGGGCCATTCCTTTGCCACCGTAGGCATCAGTTCATGCTCAATAAAATCTAGAAAATCATTCGCCTTGCCATTAGGAGGCCAAGGTGTATCATCAGGACGTGGTGGCAGACTTTCTTCACCTACAGGCAGTGTAAAATCATGGCAGCGTCGTTCCATATCAAATGGTTCCTTTGAGGGATAGCCAATACCTATAACAAGAATGGGATTGAAGCCTTTTGGTTTTCTTGTTTGTAACTTTACTGCCTCTGCAAGCGTTGGAAAAAGTGCATCCCCATCTAAGGCGTAAATCACAGCATAGCCATCTGCTGGTGGCCCATCTGCTGGTGGTGCAATCAAAATTCGATAGTCTAATTGTTGTTGGGAAGTCATCGCGTTTTCAAAATAGCCTTCTGATACATAGGGTTTTTTTGTCATTGTTTTCATGGTGTTAAAAACTCCAATACATCATCTATGACTTTTCCTTGTGCATGAATGCCCCCATTTAGCCAATAATCTCCTGATGTTTCGTATACTTGATTGTTTTTGAAGGCAGCTGTACTTTGCCAAATTTTACTTTCCTTAAATTCCTTTAAAAAATCATCTCCAAGATTACCATCATTGATGAGGAAAATATATTCTGCATCAAGCTCTGGTAAAATTTCTAATGACACCTCGAAGGCACCATTCTTCACTAAACTGCTTTGTTCAAAGCCTAATTCATGTGTTAATACATAACCACTGAAATACTCATCAGTCATAAAGAACATACCTTTCGCATTAAAGCGAATTAAGGCCACCTTTTTCCCTTTAGTAATGGTAGCTAGCTTCACTTTTGCAGCGTCCACTTTTTCTTGATAACTTTGTAATGCTAGCTCAGCCTTATCTGGTTCATTAAGTAGCTGCCCTAATTCTTTAATAGAACCTTCTAAATCACTTGCTGCATTTTTGAACACATATGTTGGGGCGATTTTTGCATATTTTTCATATGTGCCATTTTCAACATAAAAAGAGTTGTGCAAAATAATTAAATCTGGTTTGTTAGCCATAATTGCCTCGGCAGTTGGGGGACCACTTGCAAAGCTAATTTCTGGCACACCTTGTAATTGATTTTGCAAATAGAGCTGTGGCTTAACGCCATTTGACCATTGCATCATAGGTTTTATGCCTAAAGCAAGCAGCGAATCCTCCATGACAGGCGCAAATATTTTTGTCGGCTTAGCAGGTAATGTCACGTCATTTCCAAGCTCATCCTTTATTGTTAATGGATAAACCTCTTTTTGCTCCTTCGTGCTTTCTGGGGCTGCCTGTGTTTCTACCTTATTACTTGATTGAGCATTGCAGGCAGTAAGTACGCCAATAACAAATAATAAAGAGGCTAACACAAAGACAGGTTTAAAAATTGTTTGACGGTGATTATGACAGTTTTCGTTCATTGTTCATCAAGGTCTCCTTCTGCTGATAATGATTCTCAAATAGAATTATAATTCAGTGCTAGATAGGATGCCATGGACGGGAGCAGGAAAGAGATTTGGATTTTTTCCGGTCAACATTAACAATGTTTCATCTAACATTCGATTAATGGCAATAGCAGAGTACTCAAACCAAGGATTCGATGGCAAAACATAGACATGTCCATTTTCTATAGCCTGCAGCTTCTTCCAACTGTCAAGGTATTGTAAAGTGAGCCAATAATTTCGAGTTGCCGCATCAGGGCAAATGATTAATAGCAAACGGTCTGGGTTTATGTCTAATAGTTGTTCAAGGGTAATAAGCTCGTTACATGTTTGTTGCTGAGCATCAATTGGATGAAGCTGTAAATCTGTAAAGAGAACATCTTTAATTCCTTTATTACAATAAATAAATAATTGATCTCCACATAATCGAAGTACAGCAAAAGTATCCTTTTCAACAGCTCGTTTGATCTCTAACTTTGCCTGCAATGCTTTTTGCTCATACGTTTGAATGAAATATTTACAAGTGCTCTGTTTGTTGATGATGTCAGCTATTTCTATTAACTGAGTTTTCCAATCCTTTGCCTTAATAGACACATTTTTGACGCCAATTGATTCAAGCCAATTTAGCATGGATAGGGATGGTTCTTCCTGAAAAATATGAATATCTGGCTTTGCAGCCGCTAGTTTTCTGAAGTTATCCTCTGATTCTGCATCAAATATATTTAAATGCACATGAATTTGATCCTGGTAATGGTTGTAATAATATGGACTCCATTTAGCATTGAGTGGCGCTGCGACAGGTATTATTCCTAGTGCTAATAAATTTCCAGTAGTGGTTACAGAAAAGGTAGAAATTCGCTGGCGAGCTATTTTGCTATAAGAGGATGGCGAAACTCCAACCTCCTTTTTAAATTTTCGACTGAAATAAAACTCATCACTGTAGCCAACCTTTCTAGCAATATCACGTAACAATAAGTCAGTATCGCGAAGTAATTGTTTTGCATGTCCAATGCGTAGCTCTGTTAAATAATCAGTAGCACTTTGGCCGAATGCCTTTTTAAATGCCTCACCAAAATAGTTGGAACTGAGACCAGAAATGAAAGCTAAATGATCAATCGTTAGAGGCTGATGATGGTTTTTCGCAATATAATTTCGAATATCCTTTAAAGATATTTGAGTTGTCATCATATCTGTAGCACTTTCCGTTTTCATGTTAACAAGTCACCTCTTATTTGTTAGTGTGAAAATTACTTTACATTAACCAATAGCTTCGGTAATGCACCTAGTAATTTCTCTCTTGTAAAGGCATCGCTGTAATTCCATTTTGTTGCGTCAATTAAATAAGCATGGTTATTTCGAACAGCAGGGAGTTCTTTCCAACTATCACTATTGAGCAATTCCATAGTAGCTATTTGAGATTCATGCTTGTCAGATAATAGCATAAAGATTCGATCTCCAGCGTACTGAGGTAAGTGATCTATTGGTATTTCCTTATAGCCTCTTCCTGCTTGTAGTAATTTTTTAACTTGTCTATGAGGCTGGAATCCGCATGGATGAAAAAGCGCAGGAGATAGACCTGTACAGCCCATAACAAATAGACGTTTACCATGGTCAAAAGTAAAAACTGTAGCTGTTTCACCAGGCTTTACAACCTTTTGTAGCTGCTGCCACATTGTATTTTCTTGAAGTCTAAAATGTACTAGCCAATCTTCTGCTTGTTGTTTTTGGTTAAGCCACTGCCCAAGTAGAAGGATACGTTCATCTAAAGAATCCCATGAATTTAATGTAATGGTTGGAGCAATAGACGATAATGCCTGATATTGCTGCTCGTCATTATTTGTAAAGATAATTAAATCTGGATTCAGCTTTGAAGATTTTTCAACGTTAATTGGAAATGCCACATCTTGCACATAGGGAACGTGGTTTTTATAAAATGATTTACTAATAGATTTTTTGTCACCACCTATGGGCTGTACATTAAAAATCAACATATCCCCAAATGTTTCCCCATGATAAATAATTCGGTGGGGTGAGGCAGGAATTTCTACTTCATGCCCTGTCCAATCTTTAACAATAGTCCTTTGCTTATATTGACGAGCAAACTGCTTTGGTGGAATGCCAACAATCTGTCGAAAGCGGCGATTAAAATAATATTCATCATCAAATCCAACCTGTTGAGCAATATCTTTTAAAGGTTCATTTGTTTGCAGTAGTAATTCCTTTGCGTTTTTTAGGCGTAGATTTGTTAAATAATCCAATGGTTTTTTCCCTGTTAAAGTTTGAAAGATTGCACTATATTGCCATTGAGCTATATGTGCTAATTCAGCAAGTTTTTTAACGGTTAAAGGCTGCTGATAATACTTATGTATATAATCGATTGTTTGTTCAACAGCCTTTGTAATATTTACTTGGTAATCCATATGAAGCTGATGTTCAAATAATAAATGTAATAATTCATACAAGACTACTTGTTGCTTAAGATAATCCGATTGAGACTTCATATTATACAAATCTTCGGTTAGCCGAATAAAGCGGGTAGTAGGGTATAACGTATATTCCACTTGCTCAGAAAAAATAGGTCCTACATATGGAGAAGGTCCTTGTACTAACTGAAAAACTGAAAAGGAAATTTTATAGAAACGAAAACCTTTAGTTAAATCCGAAAAATCAATCATTGAATGAGGCTGTATAAGAAAGATCTTACCTTTAGTCACAAGATAGGGAATTTCATCAATCGTTAATGTCCCACAACCATCTGTAAAAAGAATCATAGTATGATAGGAGGTTGAAATAAACGGATAGCTCTGAGAAATACAGTCAATAGCTTCTAAATGAAAAAGTAATTCTTTGGTAAAAGAAGTTGAATTTTTGTCTTCCATTAGTGGACTTCCTTTCTAAATGAAAATCATTATCAATTAACTGTATTGTATAAAAAGTAAAGAGACATTTCAACAAAGATGAAATGTCTCTTTACTTTTTATTTTTTTAGCATATTTGGTAGTTCAGTTAGTAGCCATTCTCTAGTTGAGGCATCGCTATCAGCTTTTCGAATGTCAATTGTGTAGACATGCCCATTTTTTACAGCAGGGAGCCCCTTCCAAATTGGACTTTCCATCATTTCCTTTGTAGACTGTTTCGCTTCATCAGGTACTGGCGTAAGGATAAAAATTCGATCTCCTGCATACTCAGGAAGAAGCTCTGTGGAGATTTCAGCAAATCCTGTCCCTTCATCTAGGATTTGTTGTATTTTGTCGCCAGGCTTTAAGACATTTGAGTCGTAAATAACCTGTGAAAGCCCTGCACGTGCCATCACAAACAGTCGATCCCCAGGATAGTAGGTTAAAACAGATGCAGTTTCATTTTCTTTTAAAACTCCTTCGTCAACTAAGGATTTCCACATTGTATCTGCCTTCGCTTTATAATTGCTGAGCCATTTTTCTGCTTCTTCCTTCTTGTTTAATATATCTCCAAGTTCTGCAAAACGTTGCTCTAAAGGTGCAAAGGTATCGAATACAATGGTTGGTGCTACTTTGGATAGCTGTTCATAGATCTTTTCATCTGAAGTTGCAACAATAATAAGGTCTGGTTTTAGTTCAAGTGTTTTCTCAATATTGATTGGGAAACCGACATCCTCTACATTTTGTACCTCTTTCTCCCATGCATATTCAGTAATCCAGGAGAAGCCTGCACCTACTGTTTGGGCATCTAACGCGACAATGTCACCATAGCCCTCGCCATGATAAATCACTCGCTTTGGTTCTAGTGGGATTTCCACCTCATGATTTAAATAGTCTTTATAAACACGTACATTACTTGCTGCTGGTTGTTCTTCCTCTTTTTTGGATGCTTCATTTTTTGAGCTACAAGCAGCTAGTACTAATCCTAAAGTTAGCAATACGCTACAAAGAAGCATATATTTATTAAACGTTTTCATACCTAGTCCTCCGAAATAGTAGTTAATAGATAATGAGAATCATTATCGACAATAGTTAGCATAATAGAGCACATTAACTTTCACAATGGAGAAATTAAAGAAGTACATTTAATTTTTATCCAAAATTTAATTGATTATCATGTAGGATTTGGAAATAAAATCCGTCTAACCGTTGAAATATCCGCCAATTGGTGGAGAACGATATTTAAAAAGATTAAACTAACCATGTTTTAAGTGATAACTATTATCAATAAAAGAAAGATTAATTACATTTTAAGGTAATGTAGCTATTAAATGAACTAGGAGGGAAGGGAAATGAGAAATTTTTGGCTGTTTGTTACAACTGGAATGTTATTGATTGTAACAACGACAGGGTTTGCACGTATGGCCTATGGTATTATCTTACCCTTTATGCAGCAAGGGCTTTCATTGTCAACAACACAATCTGGGTTATTAGGAACAATGCTCTTTCTAGGCTATCTACTAACAGTAGGGCTTTCAGGAATGCTAACAATGCGCATTGGTGCAAAAAATGTTCTGCTCGTTGGAGGAGGTCTTGTTATTTTAGGATTGGGAGGTCTAGTATTTGTCACAGACTTTTGGTTGGCTGCCATCACTTTGTTCTTAGCAGGAGCTGGAAGTGCGCTTGTTTATACACCTCTACTATCCATAGCCGTTAGCCTATATCCAAAAAAACGGGGCACTGTGATGGGACTGCTAATGAGCGGAGCTGGTATTGGGATGCTATTTTCAGGCTTACTCGTGCCATTTATGCTAAAGCAATTTCCAGAGTTAGGCTGGAGGGGCGCCTGGTTAATATTTGCAATCATGACCATTGTAGTAGTGTTGTTAGCTTTTTGGGTGATAAAGCAACCGCAGGCTACAGCTGACAAGGATACAACTGGGAATAGTAACACTACTTGGCGAAGTAAGGAGCTATATATGATTGCAGGTATGTATTTTGCAATTGGACTAGTCTATCTTATCCCTAATTTATATCAAACAAGCTATATGAAAGAGCTCGGTATCTCAACTGCTACAGCAGGCTCCATCTATGCTATTGCTGGCATCGTTTCTATTGGGGGAGCTCCATTTTGGGGAATGTTGGCTGATAAAATCGGTGTAAAGAAAGCCTTGATAGCAGCATTGTTATTATCTGTTATAGGAGATCTCCTTCCAATTATGTTAGAAAATACAGGAGGATTTATATTATCCTCCATCATATGGGGCTCTTCACTTGGAGGAGTTCTTGTTTTGATCCAAATGAAGGCTAGCCAACAGGTGGCATCCTCGTATGTAGCAGCTGCTATAGGTTTTATTTCCATTTTCTATGCAGTTGGTCAAATGATGGGACCAGGAATTGCAGGCTGGCTTATTGAGTATGCAGGAGGATTTAAAATGGCTTATAGCTTTGGTGCAATCATCTTTCTCTTTACACTACTCCTGTCAACAGTTCTAAAGGGTGAAAATATACAGGAACGATAAAGCCTCTGATGAATGTAATTATGCTGGGGCGAAATTGATAGCTAAAAGTAACTCCGTTTGCTATACTTTGGTTAATTATTGATAATCATTCTCAATGAAGAGCTGAAGGATGGTGACAACCTTTATGAAAGTTGATTTTCATCAAAATTTTATTCATTTTTATCATGCATTAGAAATACTGAATCCACAGGAAATATCACAGGATAATATGGCATTTCAGTCAAATGTAAAAGCTGGAGCTATTCATCGACTTAGCCCTCGTCAGGATTTGGAAGTGGTCGTTTCTGATTATTCATTTTATAAAGAGCATCGAATGGATATACTTACAGCCAAGCCTATGGTAGAAGTAAGCTTCTGTCTACAAGGAACAAGGGGAGTTCGAATTTCGGATTGTGCCTATGAAATAACTGCAGGGACATGTTCATTACAATTTATTGAACAAGTAGAAGCAAGTTTTTTATTCAATAAAAATGAATCTTATCAAATGGTTGGTATTGGGATTCCGGTTTCAACCTTTAATCGTTATATGAATAAGATTGATGGTAACGATGGGAGTTTTATGAATTTTCATGAAGTTCTTAAAGGTGCCTCCTATCGCCTGTTTCAGGAAAAAATTGATGCTATTGATACGCTTATTTTGCAACAAATGTTGCATGCTATTGCTGCTAAAAAAATGACAAATTTAGAGCTTGAATATACTGTTTTACAATTGTTAATGAGAACATTTCAAACTTTTCTCAACCAGCCAATCAATTTAACGGAATTTTCAACTAGTGATAGGGAAAAGATACGTCAAGCACAGGTTATAATAATTGAAAATATGATGAATCCACCATCCTTAATGGAATTGTCGCGTTTAATTGGATTAAATGATTTTAAATTAAAAAAGGGCTTTAAAGAAATGTTTGGCACAACAGTATTTGGCTATTTACGTGAGAAACGTTTAGAGAAGGCAAGTTATTTACTGCAAAACGGCTCAATGAATGTAACAGAGGTTGCCAATGCAGTAGGCTATTCCAATCCAAGCCATTTTGCTGCAGCGTTTAAGGGGAAGTATGGAATAAATCCTAGAGAGGTATTAAGGAAATTCTCTCAGCCATTTATCAAGGGGAACAATTTATGAAAAACGTAGAAGATCAGCTTAAAATGTGGGAGCAGAGTGATAGCCTACTTTCCCATATTTTTTATCAGCCTATACAAATACTTCATTTAGAAGATATGCAAGATACCTATAAACACTCTTCCTCATTACCATGTATCATCATCGTTTATGATGGCAATGTTAGCTATACTCTTCAAAATCAGCAAATTGAGCTTCATGCCAAAACCATAATATTTTGGGATCATATTAGTGATTTTTATATTCCCAATAATCGTAATGTGAGTGGAATAGTCATCGAGTATCGCCCGTTTGGAGTAAGAGAATCCAGCTTGTTTCAAGAAATCACCATGATTCAACATTGTTCCCATAAGATTATGAGTCTAGCATTGGAAATAGAGAAGGAAGCAAGGGCTATTAAAAAAACACATCCATTCCGCCTACAAAAATTATTCGCCGATTTGTTAGAGAAGCTTTATACAGAATTAAATGAATCTATACAGCAAAAAGAAGAATCATGGATTGAAATTGCACTAGAATATATTCATTTACATTTTCATGAGGAATTGACCCGTGAGCAAATGGCGGATAAAGCTCAAGTGAGTCCAGAACATTTTTCGCGCACATTTCTTAAGCATACAGGTTATCCATTTACTAAATACTTAACTTTACTAAGAGTCCGTGAATCACAAAAGAAGCTATTGTATGAAATGCCGAAATTAGATGACCTTGCGGGAGATGTTGGCTATCGAGAAGGTACCTATTTAAGCAGGAAATTTAAACAGCTCGTAGGTGTATCGCCTTCAGTCTATTATCAAAAGCCGAAACGTGTCATTGCCCTGAACACAAATCATACAGCATGCTTATTAGCTCTTGGGATTATACCTGAATTGGGTGTATTTTCACCATATATTGAGAGCTTAAAGCCAGTTCCTACTGTACATAAGCTAAAGGGCTATGAACATGATGTTGCCACAAATTATCAGGAAATTATAGCGGCATGCCCAGATGTCATTATTAACTACAGTGGTGAAAGAGAGAGAAAAGCATTGCTTTCGCTTGCACCTGTATTCGAGCTTCCATGTATGCAGTTAAGCTGGCGAGAACAGTTTCGCCTTATCGCCAATATTGTTGGCAAACAGGAATTAGTTGGAGAATGGCTATATCAATATAATGAACAGATAGCGGACTGTAATAATATCCTCGATCAGCGGATTGGTCAAAGAGGCACTGCAATTGTCTGGGAAATAGGTAGCAATGCAGCCTATTGTCTAGATAGTAGCTATGGTAGGGGAAGTCAAATATTATATGATGATCTAGGGTTTAGTCGACCGAATTCAATTGTTGCTCAAAGTATTAGGGAATCTGGTTTTTTTCCAGCAGAAATTGAAGAGCTTGTTTATTTTCCAGCAGATCATATTTTTATCACGGCTATACCTAAGCATGATTTGGGTAAAAAACGCCTTATGCAGTTGCTACACTCAGAACAATGGCAGTCAATGGAGGCTGTACGTAAGAAACAAGTGTATTTTATCAATCAGTATGAATTATTTTATGGTTATGACCCATTGTCTACAGCAGCTCAGTTGGAAGAATTGATGAGAGTATTGACATCATAAAAGTGCATGGTGACAGATCACTTTCATACATGGACATTTATAGTATACTCTTCTACAATGAATGAGAATTATTATCATTTAAGCTGTATGGAGGGATAAGATTGCTATTACAAAAAAGAAAAATCATTGCTTCACTTTTTCTTGGGTTACTGCTTTTATTAGCTGCTTGTGGGAATACGACAACCTCAACCACTACGAATAAAGAGAGCAAATCAGCAGATACAAAAAAGGTACAAACTATGAATGGAGAGATTGAAATACCCATAAACCCGAAGCGTATCGTTGCTGAAGAATATATTGCTACTTTAATCGTCTTAAATGTAAAGCCTATAGGTGCACCAGGATTAACACTTGAAAATTATTATTTAAAGGATGCCTTAAAAGGAGTTGCAAGCATTGGAACTTATGGAAAGCCGTCCACAGAAAAAATTATAGAATTAAAACCAGATTTAATTATTACAGGAAATGGGGATAATTATGAAGCTTTAAGTAAAATTGCTCCAACTGTTGTGATTCCTTATGGTGAATTAAAAGATGCACATGAAGAACTTACATACTTTGGTCAATTACTAGGCAAGGAACAGGAAGCAAAGGACTGGCTAGCACAGTATGATCAAAAAATTGCTGATGCTAAAGCACAGGTGGATGCGATAATCCCAGCGGATGCAAGCTTTTCAATTATTGAAGATGCGGGTAAAAAACTGTATGTTTATGGTGATAACTTTGGTCGTGGTGGACAGCCAGTTTATCAGGCACTCGGAAGAAAGCCGCCTGCAAAAATTGCGGATGAAATTATGGAAAAGCAGTGGGCAGAGATTTCAGAGGAAATGCTAACAAAATACGCAGGTGATTATATTGTTTTGACTTCCGATACTCGAACGCTTGAGGATTTTAAGAATGATCCGATTTGGAGCAGCTTACCAGCAGTAAAAAATGATCACTTTTACATCTGGTCAGAGGAACGTTCTTGGTATTATGATCCAACTGCTGTCCTTGCTCAGGTTGAAGAATTAACCAAATGGCTTACAAGTAAAAAATAAGAAAATGGTACTTCCTTGTTGATAAAGCAGGGAAGTATTTTTCATATCACGAAGATATGGTATGTCTACATGTCTAGAATAGAGAGGTTCAAAGAACAGAGTGGAAAATTTCCCGTGAAAATAGAAAGTGACACCTTCGTTGGAACAGACTCCCGTAGAGAAAGCATTCAGAATTTTATTTTAATACCATTGAGAATGTTTATCATTTATAATGATGACAAAAGTAATCACCTAATTTTTCTATGTTTTCATTAGAAAGGTGTGGAAATGAACAATGAAAATAGAGGATCATTTACTTTTGTGGAAATCTGCTTCCCTTCGCATATTTGATATACGTTTTACAAGGATGGAGCAAGATGAACAGCTTGCCTCTTATCGGTTACCTGCAAGTAGTTTCCTATATGCCACTAAGGGAAGGGCCAATGTAATATTGGATGGAAAGAATTTTAAGCTAGAACGTTCTCATATATTACATAGTGGTAAAGGGGGGTGCCTCCATATCAGCCCTGTAGAGGATGTATTTGAATATTACCTAATTCTTTACAAAGCTAGTATGTCTCATCCTTGCAAAACGGAGATACTGACATTAATGGAACGCGATAATCCATTTCAGTTTCAATATGCGTTTCAAGTCTATCATGCATTGACTTTACAGGAAAAACTTGAAGCTATGCATAGGGAATGGGATACACAAGGGGACTTAGAGCATTTTCATGTTAAAGCATTGTTTTATCAATTTGTTTACGAGCTTTTACGACAGCTCTATAAACAACAGGTGCATGTTCATAAACCTGATCTAGTTGAGCAAATTAAAGATTATATTGAAGAATATTATAGTCAGTCAATTACGAGAGAATCCATTGCACAAATTTTAAATTATAGTGTTCCCTATCTAGCAAAGCAGTTCAAACTTAAGACAGGTAGAAGTATTATTGATTATCTCATTCATATAAGAATTCAAAAGGCACAGCAATTACTACTATATACTCAAGCAAGCTTGCAGGAAATAGCCATCAGTGTTGGCTATGAAGATGTTTCCTATTTCATTCGTATTTTTAAAAAATACAATGGGTTAACCCCTGTACAATTTAAACAACAAAATCAGCATAAACGTAATGAATCGTATCGTCCTATTCATCGGCTTTCTTTGTCTAATGACAAGAAGTTACTGCAACATTATATTGATAATGATAATTATTATCAATATATTCAAAAAGGAGATTTACCGATGAATAAGAAAGCAAAGTCTTCTATAATGGCGACTCTATTTCTCTGTTTTACTTTATTCCTAAGTGCTTGCTCCGGTGGTACAGCAATAAATAGCTCTAATGGAGAGACAAAAGCACCAACTAATCAATCAACAGAAGTACAGTCGACAACCAAGATCGTATCTACTGTGAATGGTGATGTAGAAATTCCTATTGATCCAAAACGTATTGTAACAGATTATTATCCAGGCTTTTTATTGACCTTAGGCATTAAACCAGTTGGAACACAGGAGCTTTATATGAAAAGTCCTTACTTAAAGAAGCATAATGAAGGAATTGCTTATTTTGAAGAATCTCTTGAAGCAGTCGTTGATTTAAAACCTGATCTTATTATTACTGGGGACGAGAAGAAATACGAAGCATATGCAAAAATAGCGCCTACTGTCTTAATACCCTTTACTTTAGAAATGAATGCAACATTGGAGGAATTTAGTAGAATTTTAGATAAAGAGGAAGAAGTGAAGGCTTGGTTAGATGACTATAATCAAAGGATAGCAAAAGCCAGACAAACTGTTCAGGATATTGTTGGTAAGGATGAAACAGTTACGATTTTTGCTGGTGGAGCAAAAAATGACATAACATTATACGGTAATGGCTATACAGGGCGATCATTTTATGATGGGCTTGGACTAACTCCACCTGCAAAAGTATTAGAGGATATTGATTCTGAAAAGCCTTGGCTGCAATTATCACCTGAATTGCTTACAGATTATGCAGGGGATTATATTTTTATGGCTATTGATAAAGCTGTGGAAACATACGATTATAAAAACGAGCCAATTTGGAAAACATTAGATGCTGTGAAAAATGACCAAATTTTTGAAATTGATGGATGGAGTTTCTGGTTTTCAGACCCTATCTCTATTTTAGGGCAAATAGAGGAAGTGACAGAGCTGTTAGTACAGCATGGTCAAGATAAATAATCCGCCCCTTTTTAAAAGTAAAAATTAATACGATCACTCAAACATTTGATGGTTTGAGTGATTTTTTATGTAAGAAAAAAGGTAGCATGTGAAAAATTAAATTGAGAATGATTATCAATTATAATAAACTGGAAGGTAGTAATGTACTGGGAGGAATGATATGGGATGCTGTCAAAAGAGGAGTTTATACTTCTTTGGAATCATGCAACGATTAAAGTATTGGATATACGCCGTGTAATATTAAAGCCTGAAGAAATCGGGAATACATATAAATTGCCTGCTAGTATGTTCCTTTATTCGATAAGAGGAGATGCCGAAGTCTCACTAGATTTTACAAAGTATTCGGTTGAGGGCTTCCATCTCATTCATGGAGGAAAGGGGTCTATCCTGAAAATAATTGCTAAAAATGATGGACTAGAATATTATATGATTTTTTACCGTGCCTCCATCCCCTTAACCACTAATAAACTGATAGCAAGAGCTATGCAACAGAATAATCCCTTTAAAACTCAATTCAATCTTGTACCTAACTCACCCATCACAGTTTTTGAAAAAGTACATGCGATGTATAGAAAGTGGAAGAATGCAAATAACCTTGGGAAATTTACTGTTAAATCACTATTTTATCAATTATTAAATGAAATTTTTCTACAATTTTATGGTGGGGATGTAGAGATTCAAAAATGGAGTATATCTGCCCAAATTAAAGCCTATATTGAAGAAAATTATGCACAACCTTTGACCTTAGAATCCATGGGGAAGGCATTAAGTTATAGTCCATCTCATTTATCCATTCAATTTAAGCAACAATTAGGTTGTAGTCCCATTGAATATTTAATACAGCATCGAATTGACAAGGCCACAATTTTACTTGTAAAGACGGATGCGAGCTTACGTGAAATTGCTATGAGTGTAGGATATAGCGATGTTTACTATTTTAGTAGATTGTTCAAAAAAAGAGTAGGTATTTCACCCACACAATTCCGTCAAAGAGAGCAAGCCAGTGGTTTAGTAAAGGATAGTCCTTCAATGTCTGAAAGATACTCCATTGTTGATTTTAGTTTCCAATATTATATTGAGAATGGTTATCAATATAGAGAGAGGAAGTATGAATCAATGAATAAAAGAGGAACTTCAACTATTGCGACACTTTTATTGTGTCTCACACTTTTATTAAGTGCCTGTACTGGCGGAGCTACCACTAATACGGCAAGCGGAGAAAATCAAGCGTCTACCACGCAAACAGAAGCAGCTGCATCTCAGACGAAAATTGTCTCTACTATTAAAGGAGATGTAGAAATCCCGATTAATCCTGAACGAATAGTTGTGATGTATTATACAGGCGATGTGCTAGCTTTTGGTGTAACACCTATTGGCTCTTCAAAAATCCAAGAGGGAGCTGCATTTGAGGAAGAATTAAAAAATACTCAAAATTTAGGTGAATGGTTTGAACCTAATGTCGAGGCTGTGATACAACTAAAACCAGATGTTATTATTGTACCAAGTAATGAGGAGCTATTTGGACAAATGGAAAAAATTGCGCCTACAATCGTCATAGATGATGCAACAACGTCATTAGATCAACGCTTAACAAAGATTGGTGAAGTTCTAGGGAAAGAAAAAGAGGCAAAAGAGCTTTTGGCTAATTTTTATGAAAAAGTAGAGGATAGCCAAGAAAAGCTAAAAGAGGCAAACATTTTAGATAAAACCGTTAGTATTATGGAAGGCGGCAAGGGGAAAATGTCAGTTGTGACAAGCTATACCTTTGGGCGTGGTTCACAAATAATATATGGGCATTTGGGATTGAAGGCTCCAAAAATTATTCAACAAAAGATTGATGATAAAGATAATAAACAGCAGGCAATGGATGTTTCTTTAGAGACATTAACGGATTATGCAGGTGATTATGTTTTTCGTTCATCCTATGAAGGAATGGCAGATTTAACAAAGCATCCAGTATGGGTTAATATTCCGGCTATTAAAGAAGGTAGGTTTATAGAAATAGATTTTGGTTTTTGTTATTACAATGACATTTATTCATTAAATAAACAATTAGATTTCATTGTGGATCGTTTATTAGCCACAACAAAATAAGCATGATAAAAGCTGCTTACTAGTTTTAGTGTTACTAGAAAGGCAGCTTTTTTTAATAGACATGATGAAATAATTATACAAGAGATGCTTTGTTTTCTCTTGCTTCTTTCTTTACAGTGTGGTCAATGACTAAGCCCTTATGTGAAGAAAATACATATATAATTAGTAGAAGACTAATTGTAATGCAAATCCAATAGGGTGTATCTGGATGTATACGATATAACTCTGTTCCAATAATTGGTGCAACTAATGAACCAATTCCAGTAGCAATAGCTGTTAAACCGCCAGCAGCACCCTGATTCTCCTTTCCGGCTGCCAAGGAGATGCCAGTTGTATAAC
This sequence comes from Lysinibacillus sp. NPDC047702, assembly GCF_050272555.1. Taxonomy (NCBI): domain Bacteria; kingdom Bacillati; phylum Bacillota; class Bacilli; order Caryophanales; family Bacillaceae; genus Lysinibacillus; species Lysinibacillus sp. NPDC047702. The sequence goes on from NZ_JBNNMG010000005.1 coordinate 119,269, forward strand.
CTGACATTAGAAAACCTCCACCAATGCCAAATAGCATAAAGGCAATCACAAATCCAGCTAAATGATTCCACTCGATTAATAGGACAAATCCTAGTAGAAGTATTGGCAGGCCGATACGTACCAGCCTACGTGGTGAATACTGACGTTTTTGAATAACTGTCATTTGCACAAGTGCCATCATTATACCAACGGCAAACATACCAATGCCTACCCAGATTGCCGTTTCCTTAGCGTTTAATGAAAATCGATCTTGTATAAAAAAACCAGATGTTACTTGAAGCATAACAATCATTGACATGACACTCGTAGCAATAAGTAGATAGGGACGAAGACCACTAGTTGTTAATTTAATTTTAGTGCGTTTATTGGCTACTACAGTCGGCTCTGTTTTAGGAATTTGCACGGCTATCAAAATGACAGCGATTAATGCAAGGATAGCTGTGATAATAACTGGGAAAATTAGATTGATCGTTGATAGAAATGCTCCTAGGGCCGGACCAATAATAAAGCCAATCCCTGTGGCTGCACCTATCATGGCCATACCTGCTGATCTCTCTTGCACAGATGTGAGATCTGCCATCAATGCCTGTGAGGATGATGAAATAGCCGGGAAAAAGAAGCCAAACATAATTCTCGAGCTAAGTAATAGGATGAACACAACATTGATTGGTAATAAATCCTTCATGCCTATCCATCCTAAAAAGGCGAAAAAGGCTAAGCTAAATGAGAAACCAACAAATCCAATCACCATGACCTTTTTCCGACCTATACGATCACTTTGTGTTCCCCAGAAAGGAGCTGCTAGTAATAATACTAAGGCAGCGATAGAAATAACAATTCCAGCATGCCTTTCCTGAAGCCCTATCTCGCGAATTAAAGGTGCAAGAATTGGGATTATAACCCCAAATCCGATATAACAAATAATCATTGATAAAAAGATAACTTTTTTTGGCTGCAAGTCAATTCCTCCTTTATTGATAATAATTATCAATGTGAATTGTATGAGCCGCTACTCAATAAGGGATTTTCTTTAACGGCAAATGGATTTTTTAACAACAGTTTTGACGAAAAAAATCCGTATACTAGTATAAATAATCCCGGAAATGGTAGAAAAATAAAAATTTTTATATAAACTTAATAATGATATTGATTATCATTTTCAATCATTAAGGAGGAATAAATAGATGTGTAGATTGAAAAATTATAAATGTATTTTTGTTTTTCTTTGTTTACTACTCATGGTGACAGGATGTTCTAGGAACATAACAGAAGTAGATATGAAGAAGGAGGCTCCTAATTCTACAGTGGAACAGACTCAGTATCCAAAAATAATTCACCATTTAGAAGGCAGTACAACTATTGATAAAAAGCCCGAAAGAATTGCGACACCCTACATATCCTTTGTAGATTATTTAGCTGTTTTAGGTGTATTTCCAATTGCTGGTCAAGGGATTGGTACTATTCAGAGAAATTTCCCTTACTTAAATGAGTTAATAAAAGATCATACAATTATAGATCTTGGTCAGGAAGTAGATATTGAAAAGGTACTTGCTGTTAAACCAGATTTGATTATTGCAGCTGATGATATGAGCGACAAATACGAACAATTATCTAAAATAGCTCCAACAGTGATTTTGCCACAAGCAGGCGATTGGAGAGAAACATTAATGCAAATTGGTGAAATTGTTGGAGCAGAAGAAAAAGTAAGAGAAGTGCTAGTAGATTTTGATGAAAAAACGGCTAGGTATAAACAAGAACTTAGTAAGCATAGTAATGAAACTGTATTGTTTACAATGTACCAGGGGAAAGAAAAATTTGTCACATGGGATATAGAAAGATTTGAACCCTTTTATAATGGATTAGGATTAAAGCCAGTTCCAGAGGCTGAAAAAGGGGGAACCATAAGTCTAGAAGGCCTAGGTAAACTAAATCCAGATCATATTTTCGTTGTGAATAATTGGCAAACACCAATTGCAGGTGGTGTTCAAAAAGATTTGGAACATAGCGCCGTCTGGTCAAGTTTAAACGCAGTTAAAAATAAGCAAGTTTATTACTTAGATGATCCATCTTTACCTGGTCCATTAGCTCTTGCCAAAATAAAAGGAATTGAAGATATTTATAATGCATTAAAATAGGACAATGTAAAAATTCTCTCAATGATTGAAAAATCTTGAGAGAATTTTTAAGAATGACTATTTTTTATTTTTTTAATATTTCACTAGGGTTATAACCAAATGTTTTGCGAAATAATGTAGCAAAATGACTTAAATTTTGATACCCAACCATTAGCGCTGTTTCGCTGACATTTGCCTTCCCATGCTCTAAAATTTTTCGAGCTTCTACCATACGTAAATCTCTAACATAGCCGAATACGGTTGTACCAAATATTTCTTTGAAGCCATATTTTAATTTATAGTCATTTAAGCCAATCATTTTGGCTAGTGCTAAAATACTTGGAGGCGTTCTCCAGCAGTTGTTTAAAATCTCCTTAGCATGATAGAGAGCATGAATATCAGTTTCATTAAGCTTCGTGGCGGCTTTTTTCTTATTCTCTTCAAGCTCTATTCCGTTTAAATGAAGGGTTAATAATTCAAGTGCTTTTCCCTCTATATAGAGCTGTTTCAGCATGCCAGTATAAGGACAATTCTTTATTTGCTCGATTAGTCTATGAATGTGAGAGGGCTCGGATATTTGCTGACAAAAAAATGACTGCTCAAAAAGATGTTTATTTTCTAATAATAATTGTTTAAAGTGCCTTAAATCTATACGTAATTCCATCATGACTACCTTTTCCTTCGGCGTCAGCTCTGAATATATTTTCGTGTCTTGAACAAATAGAAAATTGGAGGTATTGGCTGCTAAGCTAAATTCCTTGCCATTTGTTCCCCAAAATCCATCCCCAGATAGCGGATAGAACAATTCAAGATGAGGATAACGAACGTCGCAGCTTAAAGATATAGGTTCATTCGTTTGAGCCTGAAACCAATTCATTTCCATCCCTACTCTTAAAAGCTGTCTTTCAATGGTGCCTGAGCCATTATGGATGGGTAAACTATAGGCTTTTTGATTGGACGGCAGAATCAGCTGTCTGCATTCAATTTCGCTATAGAGTGAGTCTAAATCATTTGTATCGATGTTTAAATTCAATTCTTGAACGCTCCTTAAGTAATAAGATATGTTAAAAATTTCTTATTATATCCACTATAAATGAGAACGATTTTCATTGCAAATAAGAATGCCAATAACATGAAGCACGCTAGGTGGATACTGCGCCTAGCGTGCTTTTATTTCGTTTATAAAAATCATTTTAGTTTCTAACAATTTGGAATGTACCAGATGTAGTTGTTTGAATATAAATTCGATTGCCATCAATGGTATAGTCAGCTGGCATTCTCTCTCCGAATTCATCGATCCGAACAATATAGGAGTTGGAAGGTATATTTTCAATAATGATTTCCATATCAGCCTCATATTTAACAGGTTTTTTATTTAATGTTGCCTGGAAATTAATACGATTCAAATTTCGTGTAACTTGAATATCCATCACACCACTATCCTCATTAAGAAGAGTTTCTAGCGGAGGTATAATGACCGTCATATTGGCATTGGTTGTTAGTACATAGCGTTCTGTATCAATTTCAGAGTCAGCCACATTTATTTTAGCTTTATAGGTATTCTTGCTTTTAGTCATCGCCGTAGTTTTACCAGGTACCGCGGCTGTATCGGATAAAGTGGAGGTTTTTGTCCCGTTACCATTCGTAGATAGTGAATATTTGCCGTTTACATAGTCTACTAATGTCCAGACATTTGGAACAAGCTGCTGTTGTACAGGTGTCAAAGCTTCAAATGCTGTTTTCACTGCTTGAACATCCTGAGCAGTGGAAATTTTAGGTGATAGAGCTTTAATGGCATTTTCTACTTCCTTCGCTACGGTTTTATCTTTTGCAACAAGTTGCTCAGCATCTAGTAAAAGCTGCTCAATCCCAGAAGGTAATGAGATGTTCGAATATTTTCGTAAAGCATTCAGCTCAGCTCTGGCATCAGCGACATCTTTATGGAAGTTAGTGCGAGACGAGTTTAATAATTTAATTTTATTGACCACTTTATCTGTAGAAGTATTCGGCAAGATAGAGGATGTCAATGTCTTTTGTGTTTGTGCGCTTACAAAGGTTTTTTGTGCAGCATTCAACGTATTATACCAATCTCTTGTTTCTAAGACATTTTGATAATAGTTTACAGAAGTCGATTCAACAGAAGCTAATTTCTCTTCAATTTGCGCAGCAAGCCTGCGATACGCAATTCTCGTTTGTTGATGATAAGAGAGAGTAGCATAATTGGTTACATATTGTTTCTCGTTTTCATTTAAGGCGTTATAGGCTTTAAGAGCAGATTCTAACGATGTTTGGAAAGAAGCTGTTGTGTTATTGATATTTGAAATAAGCTGAATAACACTCGCGACGTTCGAGTTATAATTTGCAACATTGTATATGTAGGCTGCTGTAGGCTGGTTTGAGAAATCAGCTGCAGCAGCTGTTGTAGTAGATGTCGTATAAATAAGTGAAGGGACTGCAACTAGAGCTAGTAATGCTAGTCTTTTTTTGTTTGTCATAATATAAGAAAACCTCCTATTGGAAAAGTTTGATGGTGAATTAGTTTGAGAAAATTTTGATGCATGGCTAATTAAACTTATAAAAATTTTTGTTATCCATCCCAAGATATGGTGATAAATCAATTTTATCATAGCTTAGGATCTTTTTATTCGTATTTTGGAGGAATAGGTATATAGTTTGTATGTTTTTTTATGATGATATGACTTATGTACTTAGATAGGGAAAGTTTAAAAAATTAGCATGAAACGATATTTTATTGATTGGAGTATTAAAGCCACTACTATAAAAAATGGTGGATAGAATGTTTGGACTGAAGGATCGCTCAACGACCTTGCAAAATTCGTTCGAGGTTTGTTCAGAAACTGTTTAGAACGAAATGTTAATGTATAGATATGAAATGATGAAAAATGTTCCATTTATTCATTAATTACACAAAAACGGAGGATTAAAATGGAAGTATTTATCGGTAGACAGCCAATTTTTAACCTTCATGAACAAGTCGTTGCGTATGAATTATTATATCGTAGTAAAAGCGGAAATACTTTCCCGATGGTTGATTCAGATGCGGCTACAGTTGACGTACTAGTAAATTCATTTCTTTCAATTGGTATTGAAGAGGTAACAAAAGGTAAGCCTTGTTTTGTGAATTTTACAGAAAACTTGCTCATGGGCTCAATCAATGAATATTTGAATCCATCAGAGGTTGTTATTGAGATATTAGAGGATGTCCCTCTTACACCACAATTAGTAGAGAGAGTAATTGAGCTGAAGCTTTATGGATATAAAATAGCATTAGATGATTTTATATTGGATGAGCATGTTCAAATTTATGATGAGCTGTTTGCCCATATTGATTATATAAAAATTGATTTTTTATCGTCACCATTACTCAAGAGAATGGAAATTGAAAATAAAGTGAAGGAAAATTTCCCACACATTAAGCTGCTCGCAGAAAAAGTGGAGACACGTAATCAATTTGAAGTTGCAAAACACTCAGGCTATGAGTTATTCCAAGGCTATTTTTTTGAACAACCCCAAATAATTAAAGCTACAGATATACCAGCGAATACCCTTCAATATTTCTACATTATTACTCTATTAAAGGAAGAGGAACCTGATATACAGCTACTAGCTGATAATATTGAGCGTGATCTTTCATTAACGTATAAATTATTGCAAATGATTGATAGTTCTTCTAGACGTTCTAAATCCAAAGTGCGCTCTATAAAACAAGCGATAGTACTACTTGGGATATCAAATTTACGCAAATGGATTTACTTATTAGCTATGCGGGAAATTGATATTAATACTGATACGGATCTCTTTAAAGAGGTTATGCGTACATCATTATTCCGGGCGAAGGTATGTGAAAAATTGGCAAAGCTCTCCAATAAGCAAAACTTCTCTGAATACTTTTTGGTAGGCATGTTTTCATTAATAGATACTTTGCTACAAAGACCAATTGACGTAATTTTACAACAGCTACCATTTTCAGAAGACATAACGAACACGATTTTTGGTCATCAAACTGAGATGACACCATATCTTGAATTCAGTATTGCCTTAGGTAAATTAGATTGGTCAAACTTAGAGGAATTAGCTCCTCAATTAAATATTGATCTGGCAAACATTGATCTTTTATACCATGAAGCAATGGAATGGGCGGAAAAATCATCATTATAATAAGCTTTCTTAAATGTTCTGAATCGCGACCTATAAAAGGGTACTATACAGCAATCAGATGTTTTTGTGTATGGTTGTAATATTCATATAGATTCCCTCTAAGCCCGTTAATTTTTCTAGATTTTTTGAAAAAGAAAAGTGTAGCCATTTAGTTTATGGGGACAAACGAGATGGATAAATCACACGGTAGGCATCATTAATGGTTTCCGAGATGGCGATTTTGCACCAACTACTTAATACTAATACGTGGTAAGCTATTATGACGATGGATTGAATGTCTGAACACAGTCTATTAAATGGTGTAACAATGCAATAATAGAACCTCCAAAATAACGAATAGAGTCATCAAACAAAGGGTAGAGTTTGTTATAATGATTTTAATGAATGGAGGTGTTTGATTTGCAGCAAAATTGGCAGAAGATAGTTGTAGAAAAGCTAGAATTAGCTGTAAATCCGACCTTTATTATTGTTTTTGGTTCGTTTGCGCAGGGTTCGGAACGGGAAGATAGCGATTTAGATATTGCGTATTTTGCAGCAAGACAGCTTTCGGCTTATGAACGTTTTCTTTTAGCAGGAGAGCTTGCACAGTCTTGTGATGTAGATATTGATTTAGTTGATATTAAAACGGTTGATACAGTGTTTGCAGCTCAAATTTTTTCAAGTGGTATTGTTATTGATTGCAAAGATGAAAACACCTTTGTTAAAGAACGTATGAAGGCATTGTCCATGTATGTGACGTTAAATGAACAACGTGCAGAAATTCTAAAGGCAATTGAAGAAAGAGGTAGTGTCTATGGTGAATAATGATGTTGTTTTAAATAAGGTTGCAACAATTGAACGATGTGTGAATCGTGTTAGGGAAGTGTATGGTGATAATCCAAGAAATTTAATGGATTTTACCAAGCAGGATAGTATTATTTTAAATATTCAACGAGCGTGTGAAGCTAGTATTGATTTGGTCATGCATATTGTTAGTGATTTAAAGCTTGGTTTGCCCAAAACAAGTCGAGAAGCATTCAAGTTGCTCGAGGAAAATAATATTATAAATCATGCATTAGCAAAAACATTAATGAATATGGTTGGATTTCGGAATATTGCTGTACATGATTATCAAACAATTGAATTAAATATACTTCAGGCAATCATCGAGAATCATTTAAATGATTTTAAGATCTTTACAGCAGAGATATTGCTTATGTAACGTAAAAACAACAGGCAGTAAAGATCTATGCCTGTTGTTTTGTTTATAAAACGGATAGAATGGTCGAACTGATGGATAGTAGCTTAAAAGTGACGGATAGAACCTCTAAAGTAATGGATAGCCCTTCAAGATCAACGGATAGAGCCTAATTCGCTCTATCCTTATTTTTTAGGAATTGGGAATGAGATGGTTGTACCTTGTCCAATCGCACTCTCAATGGTTAGTTCTGCGTTAAATAATTGTTTTAGGCGTTGTTGGGTATTAACAAGACCAACGCTTGTTTTCTTTTGGGGTATGGTATTATCAAAGCCAACGCCATTATCGGAAATGGCTATAGTAAAATATTGCACTGCCTCTGTAATACGGATTGTCACGCTTCCACCTTCGCATTTTGGTAAAATGCCATGCTGGATGGCGTTCTCAACGAGTGTTTGAATTGATAGAGGAGGAACGGACAGCTCTATATTCTCCGGGATATCCCAGATAACCTTAATTCTATCACCAAAGCGAATTTGCTCAATGGCAAGATAAGAGCGCACAAGCTTTAATTCATAGTCGATAGGTACGGCCAAATCGACATTTTGAAAATCGAAGCTCATTTGTAAATAGTCACTAAATGCTAGTAAAAGCTTCTCCATTTGCTCATTATCCACGCCATGCAACGAAATAATCGAGTTTAGTGTGTTAAAGAAAAAGTGGGGCTGAATTTGTGCCTGTAGCCAAGCTGCTTCGATTCGTAGGCGTTCCTCACTTGATTGTTTTACGTGAACGAGTGCATGGACCCTTGACTTAAGCTCTACATATTCCATTGGTTTTTTGACATAGTCATTCGCTCCACTTAAAAAGGCAAGCTGTATATCCTCTCTTTGCTGACGAGCTGTTAGGAACAAGATTGGTAATTCAGAAATGGAGAATTGTTCACGGATATTCTTCGCCAATTCATAGCCTGACATATGTGGCATCATAATATCGGAAATGACCAAATCAAAGCTATTATTTTGTAGTTTTTCCAGTGCTTCGGGTCCACTTAAAGCCGTTTCAATATCATAAGCCTCCGTAGAGAGCACATTGGCAAGTACTTGCAGGTTTACTGCATCATCATCAACAATTAAAATTCTCGAATGGCTAGTCACTAGTGTTTCTTTTTCAGTAACCGCTGCTATTTCGTTTTCAAATTTTGAGAGATTATTTAGTAATGAGATATATTTAGAAAGAGAAGCATCATTGTCAACGTTTATCCTTGCCTCATTGTCCACTTGTTCATTAGTAATAGGTAATGAGAAGGTAAAGGTAGAGCCTTTGCCAACAGTGGACGACAATGACATTTTTCCTCCATGTAGGGTTACTAGCTCCTTGCAAATACTTAAGCCTAGTCCAAGTCCACCGCTAATAGATGTTATGCTGGAATCCGCTTGCTCATATGGTTCAAATATGCTCTCCTGTATGTTTTTCTCGATGCCGATTCCCGTATCTGTAACTGAAATATACATTTTTTTACCGACCAATTCAGCATCTATAGTAATAGAACCTTTTTCTGTAAATTTAATAGCATTGTGAATTAAGTTGGTGAAAATTTGAATAAGTCGAGTCTCGTCTGCTAAGACAGGCGGTAAATCCTTTGGCATGTTAATAATAAGCTCTATAGGCTTTCCTTTTAGCATAAAAAGGAAAATACTGCTTACGCCACTTGCTAGATTATACACATTAATGGCCTTTGGATGCAGACGGAGTGTTTTCTCCTTTAACTGCACTAAATCGAGTAGATCATCCAGCATGTAGGACATATGATTGCCGATTGTCAGAAGTAGCTTTACATCATCACTATTTTTTTCAGGAAGATCGGAATTTTGCTTCACCAATAGTGTTTGGGCAATGCTCATCATGCCATGGAGAGGATTGCGTAGCTCATGTGAAGTATTCGCCAGAAAATCGTCCTTTGTATTGATTTCTTTTTGCAGCTTAACAGAAAGCTTTTCGGTTTGTAGCGTTGTCTGGAAGTAACGTGTAAACCAATAAGCTGATAATGCTGTGATGGCAATTAGGAGATCAAAGGGATAATGACTGTAAGGTAATGTAGAATTCTGCTTTATCGGAAGAAATAGTGAATTGCTGGCAACTGATGTACCTGTTAATAATAGAAACACAATTCCCTTTTGTCCTTTTATTACTATATATAGTATGAAAACAGTTATAATAATAGGAGAAATAATAAAAATTGCTGTAAAAATTATTTTTGTTTTAAAAATATATTCTACAGGAGACAGAATAATAAATGCTAAATAAGTAATACACAACACTGGGATACCATTTAATATTTTAGGTGGCTGTGAGTATTCCTTAACTAATTCTCGTAGGAATAAAAAGAAAAGCAATATATTTATAATATAAGAAAAATAATACAGCTTGTTTGCCCAAATCCAATTAATAGGTAAATACATATAAATAATTTTATTGCTAGAAACAAGTACAGTTATACAAGTGAAGATAATAATCATGGCAAAATATATGAGTGATTTACTCCTAATACCAATTCCAACAAGTAAAACAGCAAAGAGAAGATAAAATAAAAAAACCAGACATACAGCTATCTGAGTAGCGATGGAAAAGAATTTTGATTTTTCTATCGAGTGCAAATCACCAAAAATAACCTCTTTTGTAAATCCACCCTGTGAATAACAGTTTGTTTGAACGCCCTGTATAATAATCTCACTTTCGTTCGAATCTAGGGTAAAATAGTAGGTAATAGGTCTACTAATCGGGGCAGTCAGTTCGTTGTCTGATTTCAGATTTCCTAGTCCGCCAATTAGTTGCCCATTTACATACAGTTCGTAAGGTGCTAATCCTTCAGGTATTGTCATACCATACATTTGAGGTGCATTGTGTTGTTTTAAAATTGTTAAACGATAAGAACCGTATTGTACTTCACCAAGTTTTTTAAAGTATTTATTCCAGGACTCAGGTTGGTTGGAATAAACTTTTTGTTTGTCATATGCAGATGATTTATCTGTTGCGAGTAAAGTGTCTGGATATAATGCCCATTCTCCTTGTAGTCTAATTTTAAAATCATTGCTTGTATTTATAGCTCTTAAATCAACGGTTCCTTGTTTTGCAGTGACTCCTTCCGGAACATTTGTTAAATCCAACCAGGCGAAACGGAGTAATGTAAGTAAGCAAAAGAATATACCAGCGATTAGAAAAATCGTTAAATTTTTTGAGAGGATTTTCTTCTTCATCATAAAGAATTAATTTCGACAAAATGCTTAAAACTCCTTCAAAAGTAACGGATTTTCTATCAATTCTTTCATAAATATAACGATATTAATACTATGACTAGTTTTTAAGGAGGAGATGTCATGAGGATCGTGTTAGTAGATGATGAACATTTACCATTAACGAGACTGAAAACCTTACTTGAAAAGAGTAAAGTCCCGAAAATTGACATAGTTGGGGAATATACAGACTCTCTAGATGTCATTGCTCAAATACAAGCACTGCAACCTGATGTTGCATTTCTAGATATTGTCATGCCAGATATGGATGGTCTTGCATTAGGAGAAAAGCTTCAAGAGCTATTGCCAAATATTGAGATTGTCTTTACCACTGGTTATGACAAATTTGCTATAGATGCTTTTAATTTGCATGCAATAGACTATCTATTAAAGCCTGTGCAAGAAATACGCTTACAAAAAACATTGGAACGGCTCCAACGGGTAATCGAAAATAATCAGCAAATGGCAACGAAGCAAAAAATGATTCAGTTGCTGGGCGGTATTAAAGTCATAACATCTGAGGGTAAGGTTCAATTAATGAAATGGCGGACATCGAAAGCGAAAGAGCTGTTCGCTTATATGCTTAGTAATCGTAATGAAATTATTTATCGAGATACCATTTTAGAGCTATTTTGGCCAGAATCGGATATGGATAAAGCGTCCAAGCAGCTTTATACAGCTATCTATACCATCCGTCAAACATTAAAAAATTATGGATTAGAGGGCGTTCAAATATCAAGTCCATTGTTAAATTCGGGTTATAAATTACTGGTGGAAAATGTAGTAATTGACGTAGAACAATGGTTAGATCAGTTAAAATCTTTACCCCCTCTACAAGAAAATACGGCAGATAAACATGAACGGGTGTTCCAAGCGTATACAGGAGATTATTTAGGAGATAGCGATTATCTTTGGTCTGAGGGGGAAAGAGAACGACTTAGACGATTATGGTTGCGCCATGCACAGCAATTAAGTGAATTTTATATAAAAAACAAAAAATACGCTGCTGCAGTAAGAGTGCAGGAGAGGGTCCAAACATTCTCTCCAGATGAAGAAGAAAGCTATTTCACCTTAATGAAGCTATACGATCTGCTCAATAATGCCGCTGCTGTAGAAGAGCAATATTGGCAACTTAAAAAAATGCTGCAAGAGCAATTAGCAGTAGAGCCAAGTTTGGAAATTGAAGGATGGTATAGAAGTTGGAGAAAGGTTAGTACGGTTTTACAGGTTAATGTGTTGAATTGAAGTTGAAAGAGGTAGGAGTATAAGTAAAAGTATTACGTCATAAAAGTGCGAGAAATCAATGTTTCAAAATTGATTTCTCGCGCTTTTTAAGATTTGGCTAGTTTTGTGTTTTGTCTCAGCTTTTCCTTTATTTAAATATGTTATTAGATTGGCTTATTTAATAATTATATCGGTAATTCCACATAGCCGAATCTAATTTTTCAATAGCATTCGTCACATCGTATTGTGTCGAATTAGTATTATTGACAACATACTCAGCTGTTTCAATAGCTGAATAAAAAATGTTATTAGCTGTCTGGCTCTTAGAGGAGGAATCTGTATAATAATAATACCTAGCAGAAGAGATCAGGTCAGTTAGTTTAGTTTTATCAACATAATACCCATTATACCCATTTGCTCCATAATTATAAGAACTCTTATAAATTTGAATTGCATAATTTAAATTATTTATAGCATTAGTAACATCATTTTGACTAGAGTAGTAATTATTTACCACTGTTTGTGCTGATGCAACTGCTCTCTCTATTGCATCTCTATTTGCTTGAGTTGTCCAAGGTATATTAGCCCCTAATTCATAGCCATTATAAGAAGTTGTAACATATTGATACTTAATGGAATCTATAATTGATTGTAGTGTTGTCTTATCACCAGTTCCGTACTTCGTTCCATTTTTTTGCACAGCTTGATATGCTGTTAATGCGTTTTTGTATTGTGTAATGGCATTGTTCACTTGCTCCTGTGAAGCATTTGTATTATTAGCTACTGCTCTAGCACTTGTAACGGCCGTTTCAAATATATTGCGATCTGCCTGAGTTGTCCATCTTTCAGTTGTTAAAACATCACTTCCATAAGCAGAAACTGCAACATATGGAAGGGATGCAAGTATTTTATTTAATTCAGTTTTATTTGCCATAGGTAGTGTTACTGAAGCTTTGTTATCATCTACCTGTACTTTATTAACAATATGTCCTGAGGCTAATGATACCTTTGCTCCGCCCTTAACCGTTATCTGCTCAATTTTGCCTTCTCCATAAAGGCTAAAATCATTTTCAACATCAACGATTAGCTTGTCGACATTTGATGAAACCTCAAATGAAGTAACTTTATCTACGACTTCAATAGTTGAAATTGTTTGGTTAGAGGATACATCCAGTTTTGTACGTTGTACGTTAAGCGTTGCCGATTTAACATCATTTAGAGAAACATCGAGCCAATTAATTTTTCTTGCCGCAAGAGGTTTAAAGGTAATTGCATTTCCAATTGTTACTTTATCAAGTGAGAATGATTTTTTTACTCGATTTGTAACAATCAACTCGTCCTCGATGTCTACATTTTCAACCTTCACATAATCTGCATCGACAGTTAGACTTCCTTCAATCTTCGCGTCTCCGCCATCGAAATACACCGTCTTTTTGTTAGTGCCAGCTTTTTTCAATGTTAGTGATGTCACACTAGTAATTTCACCCTTTTTTACGACAATTGTAGCTTGCGCATTCGCTAATGCCGTGCTATTTGCAGTTTTAAAGAGTGATTTAAGAGAATCACTAATATTATATTGTCCGTTAGAAGTACGTACTTTATCCTTTGTAATATTAGTAATAGTAACTGCGTCTCCTGCTGGAACCTTTGTTTTAGTAGCAGCCAATCGTTCCCCAATTTGAATTGACTGGTTTACAGATGAATCACTAGAAGCAGCGTTTACAGGCGCCACTGGCAATACTAAGGTTGCCGTAAGAGCCGTTGCCATCAAAGTTGATAACGCTTTATTTTTCATTTTGGTCACTCCAATCATCGTATTTAGTAGCTAATATATCATATATTTCAATAATTTAGTATCCAAAGGGCATGTTTTACTAGGTTTGATGTGTAAATAAACCAATAGTCCTTTTTTTCTCTTTCTTGTTTTTTATAAAAAAATCCTATTATTTCTCTATAAATATGTAAATTTCTACTTTATTCGCCAAATCTATTGTTGTGATACAGTGTTCCATCTATTATTATTATGTATAAAAGAGGGGTGTTGTCATGAGAAAATCTAGAAGTATCGCTTTAAAGCTATCTTCTCTAATAATAGGAATATTTTTACTATTATTTTTTGCTTATACGATGATAACAGGCATTATATTAAAAAATCAGAGTGTTAATGATGCAGAAAGTGCCACACTTGAAACTGCTGAATTTTCTGCAGCAAAAATGAGTGAACGCTTTAAGAAAGCAAATACTACCTTACTTACAACGAAACGTATTGTTGAAAGTATGGAGAAGAAAGGCGAGGTTTCCGCACATGATATTTTAGATATTATGGAAACTAATTTAGTGAATAATGATGATTTACTTGGCGTAGGCGTTATCTTAGAACAAAATATTGCAAACGTAAAACCGATAGCTCTTACGACTTTATTAGAACAGAATACTATGAAAATAGATTCATCTACATATGCTGCATTAACTGATTCAAAAAATCGCTTTATACCTTATTTAAGTAAGGATGGTGGTGGTATTACTGCTGCTGCCATTGAAGGCATTGATGATAAAAGTGTGTCCGAATGGTATTGGGTACCAAAAGACGAAGGACGATCAGTTCTAACAGAGCCCTATGATTATAATGTCAATGGAAAGACGGTCCTAATGACAACTATTTCTGTTCCATTAGTGAATGCTTCAGGAACATTTTTCGGCATATTAACGGCTGATTTATCCATCGATTATCTAACTGAATTGACAGAATCGGTCAAGCCAGATGGCGGCTACGCTGCTATTATTACAAATAAAGGTATTTTAACAGCGAATAGCCTTGGTACTACATTAGATGGATTAAATATGCAGGATCATTTAGATTGGACAAGCATTAAACAAACGATGGATAGTGGCGAAGTAAAAAGCATGTATATGGACTCTGAAGAATTGAAAGAAAATTCATTTAATGTTTTTTCACCGATGGTATTAGAGGGACTTGATGAAACATGGACAGTACAAATGGTTCTGCCTAAATCAAAAATTTTAGAGACTTATAATCAGGTATTTATTTTTACAATCGCTGCCTCTATTATTATAGTGGTTTTAATGTCTGCTGCTAGTGCCTTATTTATTTATAGACAATTGAAGCCATTAAAGTTTTTACGTGCATCTATTGAAACGGCAGCTGATGGTGATTTAACACAAAAAGTGGATGAGAAATATATTAAAGCTGATGAGATTGGAGCTGTTGCATTGGCTTATAATAATATGTTGGATCAAACGAATAGTGCTATAAAGACAGTGCTAAATTCTACAACACTATTAAACCAATCATCCAATCATGTTCATGAGGCATTTAATGAAATAGTAGCTTCAAGTCAAGAGGTCTCTGTAGCAATAAATGAAATTGCTCAAGGTGCATCTAAGCAATCTGAGGATACAGAAGAGACTAACTATCGAATGATTGATTTATCCGATCAAATTGATGCTATTACAGCTTTATCGAATGAAATGGATGAGCTATCAAATAAAACGAGACTTACTACTGACAAAGGGATGCAAGAGGTTGAAAGCTTACGTGACCGTAATGCAGAGACAAATGCTATGAATGGCCGTATTCAGCAGCAAATGGAGTCTCTGGCATCTAATATCGCCAATATTAATCATATAATCGCATCTATTCAAGGTATTACGGAGCAAACTAATTTATTAGCCTTAAATGCAAGTATAGAAGCGGCTCGTGCTGGCGAGCATGGCAAAGGCTTTGCGGTTGTTGCAGAGGAAGTGCGAAAGCTAGCAGAGCAATCAAAAAATGAAACAGATATAATTAAGCAAACAGTGGATAGTATACTTGCAAACTCCCAGCAAACCGTTGCTGTTATTGCTTCAAATGCAGGACTTATGCAGTCACAAAATGAGTCTGTACAAGGGACAGAGGTAGCATTTAAAGATAACAGTGAGCTGTCACGCTCTATCGCTTCTTCGATCAATAAGCTAATGGATAAGCTATCGAATATGCTGGAGCATAAAAATCAAGCAATTATGGCAATCCAAAGTATTTCTGCTATTTCAGAGGAGACAGCGGCATCAGCTGAACAGGTAAGTGCCTCTGCTATCGACCAACAAGCGGAGCTGCAAAAGGTGGCAGAATCCATCAATAATATGAATGAGATTTCAAAGGGATTACAAGAGGTTGTTAATCGATTTAAGCTAGCTTAATAATGAAGAACTGTCTAAGAGGTAATGAATGTTACTTAAGACAGTTCTTTTTTATTGGGGAAGGCTAGTTCTATTCTCTCTTTTGGACAGATTGACCTAGCGAAAAAACAGCACTACTATAAGAAAGGAAAGGAGGGCACATTATGATATATCTCGGTATGATTTTCTTCCAGATTGTTGCTCCTATCTTAGTGCTTCTTGTGCTTGGCGCGATGTTGCAAAAGAAATTTTGCTTCAATCTAAAAGCACTCTCTCAGCTTATTACCTATTGCTTCATGCCCGCTGCTGTTTTTGTTAATTTATATGAAACAAGCGTGGAGTTCTCTGTGCTGGGAGAAGTTGCGATATTTATTGTACTTTTTATTGGCAGTCAAATGGTGCTAAGTCATTTCTTAGCGAAAGGGCTTGGTTTAGTTAAAACAGAGGCTGCGGTGTTTAAAAATAGTGTCGTCCTTATTAATTCAGGAAACTACGGAATTCCTGTTGCACAAATGATATTCGTGACACAGCCAATTGGTGTAGCGATACAGGTTATTCTTGTGATATTCCAAAATATGACTACCTATACATATGGCTTATACAACTTAATTTCCTCAACAAAATCAGGTATGTCTATTGTAAAGGATTTCCTTAAGATGCCTATCATTCATGCCCTTATTATAGGGGTAGCGATGAACTATTTCGATATTGCAGTGCCACAATTTATTAAAATTCCTATAGATCATGTGGCAGACGGTTTTATTGCTGTGGCATTAATCACGTTAGGTGCACAATTATCACAGCTTGAAATTAAATCTATGTTTAATAAAACCGTTATCATTAGCTGTTTTACAAGACTGATTTTGGGACCAGCAGTTGCTTTACTCATTATTTATTTACTCGGCTTAGATGGGGTAGTGGCACAATCATTATTTATCGCTAGTGCTTTTCCAACATCCCGAAATAGCTCAAGTTTAGCTTTAGAGTATGATATCGAGTCAGCAACAGCCGCTCAAACTGTTTTATTTTCAACAATAGTGAGCTGTATTACAGTAACAATTGTTATTTATCTTGCGGAATTATTATTTCTTTCATAACATATCACGTAAAAAAAGGAATAGGCTTAAGGCTTATTGCTTTTTTTTATGCTTCAAAAGTAAAATGAAGAAAATAATTAGAAAATAAAAGGATGTTTGTTAGTTATTGTAATTTCAAATATATACATAGGGTAAATAGGTTTTTGATAATAATATTGAAAGGGGCGATCATAGCTTTGCGTAAAGGTATAGAGTTATGGAAGAAATTCATTATCTTATTAATCGTTATTATGATTGTTTTTAGTGTTGCTCTTGGACTTATTGTCTATAAGAGCACAAATAACATAGTGGAGTTAGCGTTAAAAGAGAATAGTATGATTCTAGCAAGAAATGTTGTGGGACAGCTTGATTCAGAGAGATATGAGTTGCTAGCTAAAAATCCAGATAATCGCTCGCTGTATCTTGATTTACAGAAGGAGCTTACGACAATACTGAATACCAATTATGTAACGTATATCTATGTATTCAAGGGAACACCTGAGGGTAAACAATCAATGGTGCTGGTGGATGCTGGAGATCTCACTAGTGAGGAAACCTATCAAATTGGGGATATTATGGAGGATGTTCCATATGAAAGTGTTGTAAAAACAATCTCCAATAATGAGAATGGCTTTAGTGAGTTTGTTTCTGTAGAGGGGTGGGGAGATTTTATTTCTGCTTATGCACCTGTTAGAGCAGAAAATGGTGAAATTGTTGCATATGTTGGACTAGATATTGAGAGCTCCATTATTTATGGCATTCAAAAATCTGCTGTAACAAAGTACTTGCCTATACTTTTAGGCATTGTCATTTTATTGAGTGTCGTTATGATGACGACATTGTATTTGTATATGCGAAAATCACTGAAGCCAATATTTATCATGAAACGAGCAACAATAGCCTTTACAGATGGAAATATGGCAGAAGCTCAACATATATTGGATGAAATAAGCTTTGAATCAAATGATGATATTTCTGATTTTAGCAGCAAATTTAAAGAGATGATGCAATCCATGCATCAAATTATATTTAACCTTTCGGGGATTGGCACAGATATTTCTAAGGCCACTGATAGTTTACAGGAGGTAGGAAATAATGTGCAGCACTCAAGTAACAGGCTGATTGAAAGTGCAGGGGGAATAGAGGAGAGTGTGGATCGACAAAGAGACCTAGCGACACATTCCTTTAAAACAATTGAAGAGATGACGGCAGGAATTATGCAGATATCAGCCTCTGTTTCTTCCGTTATGAAAAGCTCATCCAATACAGCGAATCTTGTGAAGCAAAGTCAATCGGAAGCGGCAATGATTACGGATCGGATGAATGGCGTGGCAGATTTGGTGACGCATACGGCAAATAATGTGAATATTCTTGGTGAAAGATATAGCACAATCGAAGAAATGATAGGTGTTATTCAAAGTATTGCCGATCAAACAAATTTATTGGCGTTAAACGCGGCGATTGAGGCAGCGAGAGCAGGTGAACATGGTAAAGGCTTCGCTATTGTCGCGGAAGAGGTGAAAAAACTGGCGGAAATGACAAAGCTGTCGGCAGAAGATATTCGTCAGCATATATATGAATTTAAAATAGTGACAGAGACGGTGTTAAAAGAAATGGACCATAGTACTGTTGAAGTTAAAGAGGGAGCTCATTTAGTGATGGCTATTAGTGATGAGCTAGATCATTTGTTTGAAGCAGTAAAAGTAGTTGAGGAAGATGTTCAAAATGTTTTTGAGGTTACAAACACAATGTCCAAAAACACGAACGTCGTTTTATCGGCATTAGAGCAAACTAATGAGGCATCCGAGGCTGTTTTGTTGGAAACAAAAGAAGTAGCCGATGCATCTAAGTTGCAAGAATTATCATTGGGTCAACTAAGTAGAACGATTCATGAATTAACGGAGCAGGTAAAGCGTTTAGAGTTTATGAAGCAAAAATATAAACTCTAAAGTAAAAAATAGTAATGATGCTTCCATCTCTTAGCAATATCTGTTACACTAGCATCAAACTTAATAGCATTAACTAGGGGAGTCTGATGAGTCAGGCTGAGAGGGAAACGCATAGAGGTTTCTTGACCCTTTGGACCTGATCTGGCTCATACCAGCGTGGGAAAGTTAAGAAATTATTGCGAGCTCTTTACAATGCGATAATTATACCTTTTACAATCATAGCCGGATCCAAAATTTTTTGGATTCGGTTTTTTTATTTTTATTGGGTGAGCTAGATTCGGTCCTTGTATGAATTTTCTATAAGGGAGAGAAGCGGGTCATGACAACAATTAGCGAAAAGAACATTACCATTATGTCAAGCTTTGATGGTAGCAAAAAGGTTTATGTAGAGGGATCAAGATCAGATATTTTAGTGCCGATGCGTGAAATTGCATTAAGTCCAACGACAGGAAGCTTTGGAGAAGAGGAAAATGCACCAGTCCATGTGTATGATACGAGTGGTCCATATACTGACCCTGCCTATAAGGTAGATATTACGAAGGGCTTGCCAGCGTTGCGAAGTGAATGGATTAGAGAACGAGGGGACGTAGAGGAGTATGTGGGGCGTACTATTAAACCAGAGGATAATGGTTTCCGCAAAGCGGATGATCCGCGTATAAAGGAAAATACCTTTCCGGATTTATCAAGAAATCCTCTGCGAGCTAAAAAAGGTAAAAATGTAACACAGCTTCATTATGCACGAAAGGGAGTTATTACACCTGAAATGGAGTTTGTAGCTATTCGCGAAAATATGGATCCTGAATATGTTCGCTCGGAGATTGCGGCGGGGCGTGCCATTATGCCTTCTAATATTAATCATCCTGAGGCAGAGCCAATGATTATAGGACGTAATTTTCATGTGAAAATTAATGCCAATATTGGGAATTCAGCAGTGTCATCATCTATTGCAGAAGAGGTAGAGAAAATGACATGGGCAACACGCTGGGGCGCTGATAATATTATGGATTTATCGACTGGTAAGCACATTCATACGACACGTGAATGGATTATCCGTAATGCCGCGGTGCCGGTTGGAACAGTGCCGATTTATCAAGCGCTTGAAAAGGTAAATGGTATAGCTGAGGATTTAACGTGGGAGGTGTATCGAGATACGTTAATCGAGCAAGCAGAGCAAGGGGTTGATTACTTCACGATTCATGCGGGTGTGCTATTACGTTATGTACCGCTAACGGTAAATCGTGTGACAGGTATTGTGTCACGGGGAGGTTCAATTATGGCCCAGTGGTGCTTATATCATCATCAAGAGAACTTTTTATATACACATTTTGAAGAAATTTGTGAAATCATGAAAACATATGATGTTGCCTTCTCGTTAGGGGATGGTTTACGTCCCGGATCAATTGCAGATGCCAATGACGAGGCACAGTTTGCAGAGCTTGAAACGTTAGGTGAATTAACACAGATTGCCTGGAAGCATGATGTACAGGTGATGGTGGAGGGACCGGGGCACGTGCCAATGCATTTAATTAAAGAGAATATGGACAAGCAGTTAGAGGTGTGTAAGGAGGCTCCTTTCTATACTTTAGGACCACTGACAACAGATATTGCACCAGGCTATGACCATATTACATCAGCTATTGGTGCTGCAATGATTGGATGGTTTGGTACGGCAATGCTATGCTATGTGACACCAAAAGAGCATCTGGGCTTACCAAATCGAGAGGATGTTCGTGTAGGGGTGATTACGTATAAAATTGCTGCACACGCTGCTGATTTAGCGAAGGGGCATCCAGGAGCACAACAGCGAGATGATGCGCTTTCAAAGGCACGCTTCGAATTCCGCTGGCGTGATCAATTCAACCTGTCTTTAGATCCAGAGCGTGCAGTTGAATACCATGATGAAACATTACCAGCAGAGGGGGCAAAAACTGCTCACTTCTGTTCAATGTGTGGACCCAAGTTCTGTAGTATGAGAATCTCACAAGATATTCGTAATTATGCTAAAGAAAAAGATGTAAATACGACGGAGGCAATTCATCAAGGGATGCAGGAAAAGGCTGAGGAATTTAAAAAAGCAGGTAGTCAAATTTACCAATAATGAAAGCAATGGCTTATGTCAAAATATAGACATAGGCCTTTGCTTAATCAAAAAAACTCCATGTGAATGGTAGATTCACATGGAGTTAAAGTTGGATTTGGATATCAATAATAAGTGGAAAATTAAACGTTAGTTGGTTGTTTTACGTATGGGTTAGCAAGATCCATACCTTCTAATGAAAGACCCATTGCTTTTGCAACACCCTCACCATATGCTGGATCAGCTAAATAGCAGTGAAGAATGTGGCGGCGCTTGATGAACTCTTCAACAGATGCCATATCATTTGCTGTATTTTCGAATAGACGTTGTTGTTCTTCTGCAGTCATAAGGCGGAATAGTTTACCTGGCTGCTCGAAATAGTTGCTATCATCTTCACGGAAATCGTGGATACCTGCGTGACCATCAATACGTAATTCTGGCTCTTTATAATCTAAGTTGTGCTCCCACTCACCGTAGCTATTTGGTTCATAGCCTAAAGTTGAACCAAGGTTGCCGTCAAAACGCATAGCGCCATCACGATGGAAAGTACGGAATGGACACTTTGGTGCATTTACTGGAAGCATATAATGATTCACACCTAAGCGGTAGCGTTGCGCATCTGCATAAGCAAAGATACGTCCCTGTAACATTTTGTCTGGTGAGAAGCTAATACCAGGAACAATATTAGATGGCGCGAATGCTGCTTGCTCAACCTCAGCAAAATAGTTGTCTGGGTTTTTATTTAATTCGAATTCACCTACAGGAATTAATGGGAAGTCTTTTTTATACCAAACCTTTGTTAAATCAAATGGGTTATATGGTAGTTCACGAGCTTGTTCCTCAGTCATTACCTGAATGTACATCATCCATTTAGGGAAATCGCCTTGTTCAATGGCACCATATAAATCACGTTGGGACGATTCACGGTCTTTACCGACTACATCCTCTGCTTCAGCACCTGTTAAATTTTTAATGCCTTGTTCTGTGCGGAAGTGGAATTTTACCCATACACGCTCGTTTTCAGCATTGATAAAGCTATACGTATGAGATCCAAAACCGTGCATATTACGGTAACCAGCTGGAATACCACGGTCAGACATTACTATTGTGACTTGGTGGAGTGCTTCTGGTAATGAAGTCCAGAAGTCCCAGTTTGAGTTTGAGTTTTTCATATTTGTACGCGGGTCACGTTTTACCACGTGATTTAAATCAGTAAAATGTAATGGGTCGCGGAAGAAGAATACAGGCGTATTGTTCCCAACTAAATCCCAGTTACCTTCTTCTGTATAAAATTTAAGGGCAAAGCCACGAATATCTCGCTCAGCATCTGCTGCACCACGTTCACCTGCAACTGTAGAGAAACGTGCAAACATTTCTGTTTTCTTTCCAACCTCTGAGAAGATTTTTGCTTTTGTATATTGAGTAATATCATGCGTTACAGTAAAAGTACCAAATGCACCTGAACCTTTTGCGTGCATACGACGCTCAGGAATAACTTCACGGTTGAAGTTTGCTAATTTTTCAACTAACCATACATCTTGAAGTAAAAGAGGACCTCTTGGACCTGCTGACATAGAGTCATGGTTGCTTACTACTGGAGCGCCACCTGCTGTTGTAAAACGACGGCTACGATCATTTGCGTTTGTCATAATAGTTTACCTCCTGAAAAAAATTGTGAGTCAAACTCTTCATCAATAACTATAACAAATACAAACTAGAATTGCTAGTACATTATAATAATTATCGTTAAAGAATTTTTATTGTAAGATATAAACTATTATTTTATGTGGAGAGTAGTAGAATTATGCAAAATTACATTACCCAAACGCAGATTTTTGAAACAATATTAGAATTAAGAAAAGGAGATGAAATGCTTTTAAATCGTAATTAGGATGATTTTTTTCTCTATTATGCTCAATTAAAGTAGACTGTAATCTAAAATTGCGCATTACACTTCCATCACACAAACACATTCTATTGAAATATCATTCTCGATTTTTAGTGATGCATCGATATGCTTGTATACTAAATATAATGTGAATAAATCACTGTTTTCATTGACAGAATTGAAAATAGGATATGCTAAATGAAAATTCATTAATAAGTTTTCCGATAGCGATTGGGTGTTATGCCTATCTGCTGTTTAAAAATCTTAATGAAATAATTTGGATCTTCAAATCCATTTAATTGTGCAATCTCACTAATAGCAAAATCTGTATCCACAAGCATTTTCGTAGCATTATGAATCCGAGCCTGCTGTAGGTAACGTTTAAAGGGCAAGCCTTGCTTCTTTGAAAAAATCGTACTTAAATAATTGGGGCTAATCCCTAATTTATGGGCAACGAAGGGTAAAGATAACCTGCTATCCTGAAATTGTTGATTGATAATTTCTATTGCCAGCTCTACATAATCAGTTCTTTTCTCCACTCTTGCCTCATGAGCCAGCTCAATAAGCCTTTGTGTAAATGAAATGATGCCATTTAGTATGGTATAAAAAATAGGATGTTCGATAATTAAATGAAAAAGTTGTCGGTAATGTTGCTCGATAGCCGCTTTCTCATGCAATTTATACTTCAGCATGAAGCGGCGAATTTGCGCTAAGACACTAGTTAGATGAATACGTAAGTCATCTTGCTCATAATAAATTCCTTCATTGGATAGCTGATATAAAAATGTTTTAACGGCCTCAAGATCGCCTTCCTCTAAACTACTAATCAGTAACTGTTGCTCCTCTGGTGTTAACAAAGGATCAAATGGCTGTGCTTCGAGTTGTTTACTCGCATAAAAAATATGCCCGAATCCCTCGTAAAAGCTTTGATGAAGGGCACGCTTTGTGAAGATATACATATTTTTAAGAGTTGTAGGTTCTCCATCATATATCCCAATATTTATGGAGCTATTGCTTGTTAGGCGCCATTCCTTTATCAGCGTACGTACATCCTTTTCCACAATCTTCATATCATTTGTTTGAAATAAGCAGACGATACTATCAGATAATGGGTAGACTTGCATATGATAGTGAATTGCTGTTTGCTGCAGCCAGTTAAATAGCTTGTTCAATGTTTCTAACTGTTCAGGCTCAATCATTGTAAAATATATAGTCGCCTCAATGGAGCTAGGCTTACTATCTATAAATAACTGATAATAGAAGGATTCTTCTGAAGTTTCCTCAACAGTAGCATTATTTACTTGTGGTGTACGAAGGGAGATAGTTGTAAGCTTTTGCTTCAATACCTCTAAATCAATAGGTTTTACAAAAAGGTGCTGTACCTGTAGATCAATGGCTTTTAACGCATTTTTAAATAAGGGCTCTGTTGTCATTGCTAAGATCGCCCCAGAATATTTCTGAAAAACATGATTTAGAGCAGTTAAACGATTATTTGGGAATAAGTCAATATTCAATAGGATTACATCAGGCTCGAATTGCTGAATGCATTGTGGTGCCTCCGACATACTGGCGCACATTTCAATTGATACATCTCCAGGAAAATATGTATGTAAAAACCAACGAATACCAGAAAGCTCTGCAGGGTCTCGATCTATTAATAACAACCTCATCACAATCAACCTTTCATAAAATAATCCTGTTTCGTAAAAAAGTACGATTATATTCATAAAAATAACATAAAAATCTGAGGAAAATCATGTTTCTTGCATTAAAATTCTCTATTTTCTGAAAAAAGTAGTTAGTACAATGTAAATAGAGTAATCTCCATTTAATCTTCTTACAGAAATCGTTTTCAGCGTGAAAGTGAAAAGAGTTAATGGATTAAAAATATTTTTACACAGCCATAAAGGGAATAGGGGGATGTCATATGAAGTCAATCATCGAGCTTGATGGCAAAACATTAACTAGAAAACAAATAGAGGGAATTGTTAAAGGTCATGCAACGGTAACGCTATCTACAGAAAGTGTGGAGCGAATCCGTTTGAGTAGAGAGCGAATTGAAAAACGTTTAGCTGAAGGGCAAACGATTTATGGTGTTAATACAGGATTTGGAAAACTAAGTAATATAAAAATTGAAGAGGAAGATATTGAGCTTTTACAGCTGAATTTATTGCGCTCAGATGCAACAGGTGTTGGTGCACCGTTTCCAACGGATGTTGTACGTGCAATGATGGTTTTGCGTGCCAATGCTTTAGCACGTGGTTTTTCAGGTATTCGTCAAGAAACAGTCCAGCTATTAGTGGATTTCATTAATAAGGGTGTGCATCCAATTGTACCGTCTCAGGGTTCAGTTGGAGCCAGTGGGGATTTAGCACCATTATCGCACCTTGCTTTAGTGCTTGTAGGTGAGGGTAAGGCTGAGTTTAATGGAGAGGTACTGAGTGGTGGTAAGGCATTAGAGAAAGCCGGATTAACGTCTGTTCGACTACAGGCGAAAGAAGGGCTGGCGCTTGTGAATGGCACTCAAGCAATGACAGGTATTGGTGTGTTAACAGTCAACGAAGCTGAGCGCATAGGGCTAGCGGCAGATATGGCAGCAAGTTTAACGCTAGAGGCCTTAAAGGGGATTACATCAGCGTTCGATCCGGCGCTTTTAGCAGTAAGACCACATCCAGAATTAGAGCTGGTAGGTGGAAGAATTCGTAAGTGGCTAGAAGGAAGTAAACGGGTGACAAAGCAAGGTGAGATACGTATGCAGGATGCCTATTCATTACGCTGTATCCCACAGGTACACGGTGCATCCTGGCAATCATTCTTCTACGCTCAAGATCGTGTGCAAACAGAAATGAATGCAACGACAGATAATCCAATTGTTTTAGAAAATGGGGAGGTACTATCTGGAGGACATTTCCATGGTCAACCAATTGCCTTAGCAATGGACTTCTTAAAAATTGGTGTGTGTGAGTGGGCTAATATTTCCGAACGTCGAACAGAACGGATGGTAAACCCACAATTGAATGAAGGCTTACCGCCATTTTTAGCGACAAATCCTGGTATAGAATGTGGTTTAATGATTGCTCAATATACAGCTGCTTCAATTGTATCTGAAAATAAAGTATTGGCACATCCTTCAAGTGTGGATTCTATTCCAACATCTGGTAACCAAGAGGATCATGTGAGCATGGGAACAACGTCAGCCCGTCAAGTCCGACAAATTGTGCATAATGCTGCTCGAGTGATTGCCATAGAAATGATTTGTGCGTCACAGGCCATTCATTTAGATCAAGCAGAGGAGCAGTTATCTCCGACAACACGAAAGTACCTAGAAAAAGTGCGTGAATTTTGTCCACCGTTATTAGCCGATCAACCAATTGGTGATGAAATTGAGGCATTAGCGAAATATTTATTAGATAGCGATGATTTAGTGGAATTATCTAAATAAAATCAAAGGGGATGGATCGTTATGAAAACAACAACAAATATTCGTGCACCACGGGGAACGACATTATCGTGTAAAGGTTGGACGCAAGAAGCTGCAATGCGTATGCTAATGAATAATCTAGATCCAGAAGTAGCAGAGAATCCGGATGAGCTGATTGTTTATGGTGGTATTGGGAAGGCTGCCCGCAATTGGGAAAGCTATGCACAAATTATTGCTTCTTTAAAAGAATTAGAGAATGATGAAACACTTCTGATTCAATCTGGGAAGCCAGTAGCTGTGTTCCGTACACATGAGCATTCTCCACGTGTGCTAATTGCCAATTCGAATCTAGTACCTGCATGGGCAAATTGGGATCATTTCTATGAATTAGAAGATAGAGATTTAATGATGTATGGTCAAATGACTGCGGGCAGTTGGATTTATATCGGTGCTCAAGGAATTTTACAGGGCACTTATTTATCATTTGTAGAAGCAGGGAAAAAAGTATTTGGCACTGCGGATTTACGTGGCAAATTCATTCTTACAGGTGGTATGGGCGGTATGAGTGGTGCACAGCCATTAGCTGGGAAAATGGCGGGAGCTGTGATTCTAGTAGTAGAAGTGGATCGCGCCCGCATTGAGCGTAAAATAAAAGAAGGTTACTGCGATTACATTGTAGAGACAGTGGACGAAGCGATAGCATTAGTCAATAAATTACGTGATCAAAAAGAGCCAGCTTCTATTGGTCTTGTTGGTAATTGCGCAGACATTAATCGTGAACTACTGAATCGAGGGATTATTCCAGACTTTGTGACGGATCAAACATCTGCACATGATCCGATCAATGGGTATGTACCAAACTGCATGACATTTGAGGAAGCGCTAGAGCTGCGTAAAACAGATGTGAAAACATATGAGCGAAAAGCGAAGGAAACTATGGCAGAGCATGTTCGTACAATGCTAGAGTTCCAAGAGGCTGGTGCAGAAGTATTTGATTATGGCAATAATATTCGAGCATATGCCAAAGAAATGGGTGTAACAAATGCCTTTGATTTCCCAGGCTTTGTACCGGCTTATATTCGTCCGTTGTTCTGTGAAGGAAAAGGGCCATTCCGCTGGGCAGCGCTTTCAGGAGACCCTGAGGATATTTATAAAACAGACGCACTTGCAAAAGAGATGTTTGCTGAGGATGAAGGTCTTGTGAATTGGATTAATATGGCTCAAAAAATGGTGAAATGGCAAGGGCTACCTGCACGTATTTGCTGGCTAGGCTATGGAGATCGTCATCGCTTTGCATTAAAAGTAAATGAAATGGTGGCGAATGGTGAATTATCTGCACCGATTGTTTTTGGACGTGATCATTTAGATTCAGGATCAGTGGCATCACCAAATCGCGAAACAGAGGGAATGCTGGACGGTTCGGACGCTGTTTCAGATTGGCCGATTTTAAATGCCCTTGTTAATACAGCGAGCGGTGCCAGCTGGGTAAGTGTTCATCATGGTGGCGGTGTAGGAATGGGTTATTCACAGCATGCAGGTCAAGTGTTAGTAGCAGATGGATCAGAGCTCGCTGCAGAGAAAATTGCACGTGTGTTAATTTCAGATCCAGGGATGGGTGTTGCCCGTCATGCGGATGCAGGCTATGACATTGCAATACAAACAGCGAAAAACAAAGGTGTGCATATACCAATGTTAAAGGATGATGTGAAGTGACCATTTTAATCAAAAATGCCAATGAAGTCATTACATTAAAAAATAATGTTCAAGGACCACGCACAAAGGAACAAATGCGAGAAATTGCAGTTGTTGAAAATGGCAGTGTCCTTATTGAGGAAGATCGTATTATAGCTGTTGGGGAGTTTGACCAGCTTGCAGTAAATTTCCCTAATTTAGTCAAGAAAGCAGATATCGTTGATGCTTCTGGTAAGATTGTTATGCCAGGCTTGGTGGACTGTCATACGCATTTAGTACATGGTGGGACACGCGAGCAAGAGTTTAATATGCGACTCAATGGTTCTACCTACATGGAAATTATGAATGCAGGTGGTGGGATTCACGCCACAACAAAGCGTACACGTGAAACTAGTTTTGAAGATTTATATGCAAAGACGATGCAGCACTTAGATGTATTTTTAAAGCATGGTGTGACAACAGTTGAAGCAAAATCGGGCTATGGCTTGGATTGGGAAACGGAAAAGAAACAGCTGGAGGTAGCCAAAAAATTACAAGCAGCTCATGATATTGATGTCGTTAGTACTTTTATGGGAGCACATGCAGTACCGCGAGACTATAAGGGGCGTGAGGATGAATTCGTTGATATTGTGATTCATGACATGCTACCAAAAGTAGCGGAGCTAAAACTGGCTGAATTTAATGATGTATTTTGTGAAAAAGGCGTCTTTACACCGGAGCAATCACAGCGTATTTTAGAGGCTGGAAAAGCATTTGGTTTAACGCCAAAAATTCATGCTGATGAAATTGAGCCGTATAAGGGAGCAGAGCTTGCTGCACAGGTAGGAGCAATTTCAGCCGAGCATTTGCTGGTTGCCTCTGATGAGGGGATTCAAAGTATGGCTAAAGCGGGTACGATTGCTGTATTGTTGCCAGGAACTGCATTCTTCTTACGTGCACCATTTGCAAGGGGGCGTCTAATGATCGATGAAGGGGTACCTGTAGCGATATCAACAGATTTTAATCCTGGATCATCGCCAACAATGAGTCTACCTTTTATTATGAATTTAGCTTGTATGCATATGGGAATGACACTGGAGGAAGTATTAACTGCAACAACGATTAATGCTGCATACGCAATTAATCGAGGCGAACAAATTGGTTCACTTGAGGCAGATAAACAAGCTGATGTTGTTATCTTAGATGTTGCTAACTACAAACAACTTCAATATTTCTATGGCATGAACCATACAAATACTGTTATTAAAAACGGGCGAATCGTTGTGCGAAATGGTATTTTTTTAAATTAATAAATAAATGGAGCATTGATTAAGTACGTTATTAATGCTTCCAGTATATACTTTTTACAAATAAATAAGATGTTTTAATCCCTTCAGTTTACTACTGGAGGGATTTTTTTAATGATTAAATTTAAAAAATAACTATAATTAATTAATGTACCATGCTTAGTATAAAAATATACCCTTATGTATACTTAGTATTATAAGTATTTGTAAAAATAATGAATTATAGGGTATTATATTCTAAAAAGAAGTGGGGTAGATGATTATTCAAACGAAACCTGCATATCAAAAAATTTATGACACAATTAAGCAAGAAATTGCAGAGGGCAAATATCTTGTTGGTGATATTTTACCTTCAGAGGCTGAACTGGAAAAAATGTTCAAGGTAAGCCGTACACCAGTAAGAAATGCGCTAAAGCAGCTTGAAAATGACAAAATAATTCATAGAGTTCAAGGGAAGGGTTCTTTTGTCAGCAACCAACAGCCGAAACAAACATGGACTAGTATGTCTGGCTTTAGAAACCATTATTCAAACGATTGGGAAAAAATATCTGTACGGACAATTGAAATTAAAAAGGTGGTCAATCCACATTTTGCTAAGCTATTAAAACTAGAAGAGGATACAGAAATCATTTATTTAAAAAGAATTAGATATTTAAACAATCAACCAATGTTTTTCTTAGAGCATTATATCCGCCCTGTAGTATCCTCTAATGTTTATCAAGAAAATACAGCAATTTCTTCTGTACAACAACTACTAAAAGAGCAAGTCAATATCGATATCGTTGAAGTAGAGGATGAAATAGAGGCGGTTATTGCGACTCCTTATATTGCAGGTGCTTTGCAAATACCAGACACGACAGCCGTGTTAAAAGGAACAAGAATATCTTATGCAAAAAATAAGGTTCCTATGGATTTAAATATATTCTATATAAATACAGATAATTGGAAGTACTATTCTTATTTTAGATACTAATGAATTAACCATCCCGTTTGATATTGTAAATTTAAAAATTAAATTATTATAATACTTAGTATTATAAGTTGTTGACATCCTTAGTGCTATAACTTAATATTTAATTATTCGCTATTATCAGAATTAACAAAATAAATGCGAGTAAAGGGGATGTCGTAATGTATAAGATGAAAAGGTTGTTATTTTTATTAGGGACTATTGGGCTGTTGTCCATAATTCTCGTGGGGTGTAGCAAAAGCAACTCTAATGCAGGTGCTGGTGGTGGCGAAAAAATAAGCGTAGCTGCTTTAAATAACTATCCACCTCTAATTTTTAAACAGGATGGTAAATTAACTGGCTTCGAATATGATTTATTGCAAGCGGTTGCAAAAGTAGAAAATTTAGAGTTGGAATTTAAAGAGATGAAATTTGATGGTTTTATTCCAGGCTTACAATCTAATCAGGTAGATATCGCTTCTTCACTATTAATACGTGAAGAACGAAAGGAAGTTGTAGACTTTTCAGAAATATTTTTGAACTCCGGATTAGTGCTTGCTGTAGCAAGTGATAGTTCCATCCAATCCTTTGAAGATTTAAAAGGAAAAACAATTGTTGCTACACAAGGTTCTACGACATTTGAAAAGGCAAAGGAATTAGCAGATAAATATGGTGGAAAAGCGAAGCCACTAAAAGAAACAGATGCGCTTTATTTAGATGTAGAAAATGGAAATGCAGATGCGCTTGTGCTTAACTCCCCAACAGTTGAGTATCGTTTAGCGGTAGATGGTGACAATACGAAATTCCGAATTGTGGGAGAGCATATGACAGTCGATGAACATGCTTTTGCAGTCAAAAAAGGGAACAAAGAGTTAGTAGATAAGATTAATGCTGGTTTAAAAACAGTTAAGGACAATGGGGAATATGACAAAATCCATGAAAAATGGTTTGGTAAATAAATATAGTTAATGTGAAGTGAGGTGTTTTAATGGAAACAACATTCAAAGTTATGACAGATGCACTGCCTTATCTTCTGCAAGGTTTATATATGACGCTATTAATATCCATTTTATCAATAATTTTCTCACTTATAATTGGGCTAATTGCGTGTTTTATGAGGATGTCAAAGTATGCAATTTTACGTTATCCTGCAGCAATATATGTTAATCTTATTCGCGGAACACCAATACTAATTCAAATATTATTTATTTACTTTGGTGCACCAACAGCTTTGGATATACATCTTTCGGCTTTTACAGCAGGACTGATTGCCATAAGCTTTAATATTGGAGCTTATAATACAGAGATTTTCCGTGGAGGAATCGAATCAATTGGTAAGGGACAAATGGAAGCAGGAAGATCCTTAGGTTTCTCTTATGCTCAAACAATGGCTTTAATCATTTTACCACAGGCTGTACGACGTATGATTCCGTCATTTGTGAACCAATTAACGCACGCGATTAAAGATACATCGATGCTGTCAGTTATCGGAATAGCTGAATTAACAATGGTTGGACAATCCATCTATGCGATGAATTTTAGATCCTTTGAAATCTTAACAATGGTAGGATTATTCTACTTTATCACCATTTATACTGTTTCCCTTATTTCTACTAAGATGGAACGGAGGTTTGTGATTACATGATAAAGGTTAATAGTCTATCTAAATCCTTTGGAGATTTACAAGTTTTAAAAAATATTAGCACAGAGATTGCAGCTAAAGAGGTTGTTTGTATTATAGGTTCATCTGGTTCAGGTAAAAGTACATTTTTAAGATGCTTGAATCTTTTAGAAGAACCGAGTGGTGGC
Source organism: Lysinibacillus sp. NPDC047702 (assembly GCF_050272555.1). Taxonomy (NCBI): domain Bacteria; kingdom Bacillati; phylum Bacillota; class Bacilli; order Caryophanales; family Bacillaceae; genus Lysinibacillus; species Lysinibacillus sp. NPDC047702. The sequence goes on from NZ_JBNNMG010000005.1 coordinate 151,579, forward strand.
GAAATTATTGTAGAAGGCGAAAATATTATAGATAAAACCGTTGATATTAATAAGCTTCGTCAAAAAATGGGGATGGTTTTCCAGCAATTTAATCTGTTTCCGCAAAAAACTGTTATTGAAAATATTACATTAGCACCAATAAGACTCAAAAAGAAAACGAAAGAAGAAGCTGAAAAACAAGCGATGGAGCTGTTAAAAAAAGTGGGTTTAGCAGAAAAAGCAACTGCATATCCCTCTAATTTATCTGGTGGACAACAACAGCGTGTTGCGATTGCAAGAGCCTTAGCAATGGAGCCACATGTAATGCTATTTGATGAGCCAACGTCTGCACTGGACCCTGAAATGGTTGGAGAGGTTTTACGGGTTATGAAACAATTAGCACAAGAAGGAATGACAATGGTCATTGTCACACATGAAATGGGATTTGCCCGTGAAGTAGCCGATCGAGTTATTTATATTGATGGTGGTAATATAGTGGAAGAAGGAAATCCTAGAGATATTTTCACAAACCCATCTCATGAAAGAACAAAAGCATTTTTATCAAAAGTATTATAAAAACTAATGGAGTCTTTCTGTTGATAAACAAAGACTCCCATTCTCGAAATTTTTTTACACTAACTTAGTATACTAAGTATCATAACTTTGTCTTTGAAGGAGAAATTACATGACAAAAACAGTCCTATTAATTGAACCAACGATTCGACCGAATGGTGTTGAGTACTTGACTGATCATTTTAATGTAGTGTTGGCACCCAATGGTTCAGAGGCGACCATTATAGACTATATAAACAAACATCAGGCACATGCAGTCATTGTTAGAACAGAAAAAATTACAAGAAATATTTTAGAAAGCTGCCCCTCCCTTGAGGTAGTAGGAATGCATGGAGTCGGGCTAGATAATATAGATGTTCCAAGTGCAACAGAAACTGGAATAGTTGTGTTGAATGCACCGTCCAGTAATTACACCTCTGTTGCAGAGCATGCGGTGATGTCTATTTTAGCTTTAAGTAGGAACTTAAATATTAGTGATTCTAAAGTTAGAAACAATGAATGGCATTATAGAGAAACCTATTTTCCTATGGAAGTGAATGGAAAGACACTTTTAATCGTAGGAATGGGAAGGGTTGGACAGGATTTAGCTAAAAAAGCAAAGGCATTTAATATGAATGTTTTAGGGTTTGATCCGTTTGTTACAGAATCAGAGATGCAGCTACATGGTGTTGTTAAAACCGATGACTTAAATATGGTTCTTCCAATATGTGATTTTATCTCTTTACATGCACCACTAACGAAAAGCACATATCATTTATTTTCTGCTAAGCAATTTGAGTTAATGAGAGATTCAGCATTTGTAATTAATTTAGGAAGAGGCTCATTGATAAACGAACAAGCATTATATAGCGCCTTAGTTACTAAAAAAATAGCTGGTGCAGCGTTAGATGTTTTAGAGCATGAGCCTCCAAATAGTGATAACCCTCTTTTTACATTGGAGAATGTAATTTTTACACCGCATTTTGGTGGCGATACATTAGAGGCAAAAGATAGATGCTCTGAATCGATAACACAAGAAGTTGGTGTTGTGTTAAATGGAAAAATATCAAGAAATGTAGTAAATCCACAAGTATTGGGTAATGCAAAGGCTTATAAATAACATTTAAAGGAGATTATTAAAATGAAATTTAATGGAATTATGACAGCGTTAGTAACACCTTTACATCAAGATGGGTCTGTTGATAAACAAAGCTTCGCAAATTTAATCGAGGATCAACTAAATAATAATATTCATTCTTTACTTGTATTAGGTGGAACAGGAGAATATGCTGCGCTCAATATGGAACAGCGAAAAATTGCTATTGATGTTGCATTAAGTACTATCAATGGTCGTGTTCCAGTAGTAGTAGGATTACTTTCTCCAGGATTAGGTGACAATGTGGAATTAGGTAACTATGCAAAACAAGCTGGTGCGGACGCTGTAATGATTGTGACACCATATTATGTAAGTCCGACTAAACAAGGTTTTATCGAATATTATGAAGCGATTGATAAATGCTTAGATATGCCTATTATCCTCTATAACATTCCATATAAAACAGGCATTCATTTGGCAAATGATACAGTAAAAGAGATTGTTGAAAATGTACCAAATGTAGTTGGAATGAAAGTTTGCTCGGATAATATAGGTGATGTCCTTGAGCTACTTCAAACTGTTGGTGATAAAATTTCCGTTCTTTGTGGAGAGGATTTCAGAGCAGTGTCTTCATTTATTGCAGGAGCACCAGGGGCTATAACAGCTAGCTCTAATCTTATTCCAGATGTATGGGTGAAGATTTATGATTTAGTTCAAGAGAAAAACTACGATGAAGCAGTAGAACTGCATAAAAAGTTTTTCCCATTAATGAAGACGCTATATAAAGAAGGAAATCCAGGCCCTTTAAAAGCTGCTTTAAATTTAATCGGTATACCTGTTGGTTCAGTTTCAGTGCCGTTAGTAGATGCTTCATCTAGTGTTGAAGTAGACCTTAAAAATAAATTAACAGAGCTGGTTGTGCCCGTAAGATAAGGATTCTAATTTTTTCAGCTCAATAAGCTGAGTAGATAACAATATTGGAGGTATATATGGTAGTAGTGTATAGGCATGAGCCGTTTACTGATTTTGGTGTTGAAGCTAATCGATTAGATTATTTGAATGCTTTACAAACCGTTGAAGGGTACTTAGGGCAAGATTACGATTTAGTGATTGGTGGAGAGCGAATTACCACAGAGGATAAGATTATTTCCTACAATCCTTCCAATAAAAGAGAAGTGATTGGACGTGTATCGAAGGCGAATAAAGAGCTAGCTGAAAAAGCTATGCAAGCAGCTGTTCAAGCATTTAAAACGTGGAAAAAAGTGAAAGCTGAGTTTCGCGCAGATGTTTTATTTAAGGCTGCTGCAATTATTCGCCGCCGTAAGCATGAATTTTCAGCATTGCTAACAAAGGAAGCGGGTAAGCCATGGAAGGAGGCAGATGCAGACACAGCAGAAGCCATTGATTTCTTGGAGTATTATGGTCGTCAAATGCTTTTAATTAAAGACGGCTCACCTGTTCAAAGTCGTCCAAATGAATTTAATCGTTATGACTATATTCCATTAGGAGTGGGGATTATTATCTCGCCTTGGAACTTCCCATTCGCTATTATGGCTGGGACAACAGTAGCGGCAATTGTGACAGGTAATACAGTATTATTAAAGCCAGCCTCCACTACTCCAGTGATTGCTGCTAAATTTGTTGAAGTGATGGAGGAAGCAGGTCTTCCTAAAGGTGTTCTTAACTTCGTGCCAGGAAGTGGCTCAGAAGTGGGGGATTACCTTGTTGATCATAAAGACACTCGATTTATCAGCTTTACAGGTTCACGTGATGTTGGTCTTCGTATTTTTGAACGTGCTTCGAAAGTGCATGATGGACAAATTTGGATAAAACGTGTGATTGCTGAGATGGGTGGAAAGGATACAATTGTTGTTGATAAAGAAGCAGACCTTGAATTAGCAGCGACTTCGATAGTATCTTCTGCATTTGGCTTCTCTGGTCAAAAATGTTCTGCATGTTCTCGTGCAGTTATTGTAGAAGATGTATACGATCAAGTTCTGAAACGTGTAGTAGCGTTAACAGATGAATTGACTCAAGGTGATCCAACAGACTATTCAAACTACATGGCAACAGTAATTGATCGGAATGCGTATAATAAAATCATGGATTATATTGAGATTGGTAAGCAGGAAGGAAGGCTGTTGACAGGTGGAAAAGGCGACGATTCTATAGGCTACTTTATTCAGCCAACTGTATTTGCTGATCTTTCTTCAGAGGCAAGAATTATGAAGGAAGAAATCTTTGGACCAGTAGTTGGCTTTACGAAAGCAAAGGATTTTGATCATGCAATTGAAATCGCCAACAATACAGAATATGGCTTAACTGGTGCAGTGATTACAAATAACCGTGAGCATATTGAAAAGGCTCGTGAAGAATTCCATGTCGGAAATCTTTACTTCAACCGTGGTTGTACAGGCGCTATTGTTGGTTATCAGCCGTTTGGTGGATTTAATATGTCAGGAACAGATTCAAAGGCTGGTGGGCCAGATTATTTACTTCTTCATTTGCAAGCAAAAACAAGCTCAGAAATGCTTTAAGGCTTTATAATAACCTTGCATTAACCAACCATTTGTCGATGATTTTAAAGGCAAATGGTTGGTTAATCTTAGTTATAAAAGAGTTGCAATTATTAGTATTTACGAGTATCATTTTGTTAAATAGTAATTATATAATTACAAATTACTTCAATAAAATAAAGGAGTTTTTCAATGTCAAAATTCCGTAGTGAAGAAGAAGTGCTTGCAAACTATGATTCTTCAAAATATCAAACACCTGATGGCTATACCGCAGATATTGCTATTTTTACAATTGTCTCAGAAAAAAAAGAGGAAAAAGCACCGCCAAATATGACGCTAAAGATTATGCTCATTAAACGTGCAGCAAAGGATGCTGAAGGAAATCCGAATATTGAAGGCGGTAAATGGGCACTACCAGGAGGTTTTATAGATGCCAGTCAAAAGGAAACAGCTTATATCGCTGCAAAAAGAGAGTTAAAGGAAGAAACAAATGTAGAGGGTTTACATATACAACATTTTGGTGTTTATGATGGAATTGATCGAGATCCTCGTGGTTGGATGATTTCAAATGCCTTTTACGCCATTGTTCCAGAAATATTTATTGAGCAACGACAGGCAAACGATGACGCTGCCGAGGTGGAGCTATTTGATATTGAGGAGGTATTTACCCTTCAGCTAGCATTTGATCATCGCCAAATTATTACCGATGCTTTGGAATTTATTAAAAGAGATATGATACAAACAACAGTTGCTAAAAATTTTTTACCACAAGAGTTTACTTTGTCTGAATTACAGCGAGTGCTTCTGACAGTTGGAGAAGATTCTCGAATTTCAAATGATTCCGTATTCTTTACAAAGGCACCCAAACTATCTTTTATCGAAAGGGTACTGGATGAGGAAGGGAAGCCGAAGAAAACGAAACGAAATTCTTTCAGACCTTCACAACTATATACATTTAATGATTTTGAAATTGTTGAGTCCATTTACCATTAGGAAAGATTCGTCTTTCCTGATTATTTTAACAAATGTAATTTGTAATTATAGTATTACTAATTAATGGAATGGAGTGATGAAATGATGAAAAAGAGAGCTTTAATTAATATTGATTACACGGTGGATTTTGTTGCCACAGATGGAGCTCTAACTTGTGGAGAGCCTGGACAGCTGCTTGAGCGGGCAAACTTTGACTTAACAAAGGAATTTATCGAGAATGGTGAGTTTACAGTATTTGCAATAGATGTTCATGAAGAAGGGGATGTTTATCATCCTGAAACAAAGTTATTTCCACCTCATAATATTCGTAATACAAAAGGTAGAGATTTATATGGAGCTTTAAAAGCGTTATATGAATCAAATAAAGAGCAGGACCATGTCTATTACCTTGATAAAACACGCTACTCTGCCTTCGTAGGGACAAATTTGGAGTTGAAATTACGTGAAAGAGAAATTACTGAGCTTCATTTAATTGGGGTTTGTACAGATATCTGTGTTCTTCATACAGCGGTAGATGCTTATAATAAAGGATTCCAGATTGTAATTCATAAAAATGCTGTTGCATCTTTTAATCAAACAGGGCATGAGTGGGCGTTAAGTCATTTTGAGCAAACACTTGATGCTACTATTATTTGACCAACAAGAATGGAGGGTAGAACATGAAATATGCAGATGATAGCTTCATGTTACACACAGATTTATATCAAATTAATATGGTTCAAACTTATTGGCAAGATGGTGTTCATCAACGTAAAGCTGCTTTTGAGCTATATTTTAGAGAAATTCCATTTGGCAATGGTTATGCGATATTCGCTGGTTTAAAAAAAGTGATAGAGTTTATAAATAATTTTAGATTCTCTCAAAGTGATATTCAATATTTGCGAGAAGAGAAGAAATATCCAGAGGAATTTCTACAATACCTACAGGATCTTAAGTTTACAGGAACTATTAAGGCGATGAGGGAGGGTGAGCTAGTTTTTTCCAATGAGCCGATCCTACGAATTGAGGCACCATCGGCAGAGGCCCAGTTAATTGAAACGCCATTGTTAAATATTGTGAACTACCAAACACTTATCGCGACAAAGGCATCACGTATAAAACAGGTGACAGGTGAAGATGTCGTGATGGAGTTTGGTACCCGACGTGCTCATGAATTTGATGCCGCAATTTGGGGAACTCGTGCAGCTTATATTGGTGGATTTTCAGCAACAAGTAATGTAAGGGCAGGGAAATTATTTGGTATTCCAGTGTCAGGAACACATGCTCATGCGATGATTCAAACTTATCGAGATGAGTATACTGCGTTTAAAAAATATGCAGTGTCACATAAAGACTGTGTTTTCTTAGTAGATACCTATGATACATTACGCTCAGGCGTTCCAAATGCAATTCGTATAGCAAAGGAATTAGGAGAACAGATTAATTTTGTTGGTATCCGTTTAGACAGCGGCGATTTAGCCTATCTTTCGAAAATGGCAAGAAAAATGCTAGATGATGCAGGTTTTACAGAAGCAAAAATTATGGCATCTAATGATTTAGACGAATATACTATTATGCATTTAAAGTCACAAGGGGCAGAAATTGATGCTTGGGGAATCGGTACTAAGCTGATTACAGCCTATGATCAGGCAGCCCTAGGTGGGGTATATAAATTAGTTTCTATTGAAAATGAGAGTGGAGAAATGGTCGATACAATTAAAATTTCAGCAAACCCTGAAAAAGTGACTACTCCTGGTCGCAAGCGTGTTTACCGTATTGTTAATAATGAGAATGGTCATGCTGAAGGTGACTATATTGCATTAGATGGGGAAAACATTAAGCAAATAGAGCGATTAAAAATGTTTCACCCTGTTCATACGTATATCAGTAAAATTGTTACGAACTTTACAGCGATAGAGTTACATGAAAGCATCGTAGAAAATGGGGAAGTTGTGTATGAGGAACCTCCTATCCAAGAAACACAAGCATATGTAAATAAAAACTTACAATTGTTATGGTGTGAGTACAAACGAACGATGAACCCAGAAGAATATCCTGTCGATTTAAGTCAAGCCTGTTGGGACAATAAAATGGCAAGCATACAGGCAATAAAAGACAAGATTTCTTACGGGATGAATACTTAAATGTAAAAGAAATAGGAGGGAGACACGATGGCGAGGATAGGTATTTATGGTTCGTCCTTTGATCCTATTACCAATGTTCAGCTTTGGACAGCTAGCACGGTTGCGCACCGCTGTAAATTAGATAAGGTTATTTTTTTGCCTTGCTCGAATAAACGGAAGGATAAAACAATAAAAACAGAGGATAATCATCGCTGGAATATGCTACAGCTAGCAATTGCCAAGGATGATCGATTTATTGCAGATTCCTATGAAATGATTCAAGAGGGCTGGAATATTTACACATATGACACCATGAAATATTTTAGAGAAGAGCACCAAGAGGATGAAGTTCATTTTATTATGGGCGCTGATTTATTAGTGGATATTGGTGCGGGATTATGGAAAAAGGGGGACGCATTAGTAGCAGAAAATAAATTTATTGTAATGGCAAGGCATGGAATTGATATGCTATCAACAATTAGTCGTTCTCCGATTTTAAGAAACAATGATGATGGGAGATTCCATCTTATAGATAAGGGCTTAGCAATGGAAATTAGTTCAACCTATATTCGGGAAGAATTTGCGATGGGTGGTGAACCAAGATATCTCTTACCTAATGCATGTTACGATTATATTAAAGAGCATCATCTTTATCTTAAATAACTAATGTTTTTTTAATAGTGTGGTTAAGTGCCACACTTATTTTAATTTTGAAAAAATGGTGAATTTTATCATATATACTCTCCCGTAAGCTATAATAAAAATAGCAATGAAATAAAACTTTTTTGCTGTCAAAAAATATAATGATTAATGTTAGAAAGGAATTCATGAATGTGCAGCTTACATTAACATTTCTTATTTTAGGAGCAACAATTTTCGCATTTGTGACCAATAAAATACGAGCAGATCTTGTAGCTATTGTGTCACTACTGGCATTTGTCATTACGGATATTTTAACACCCACAGAGGCATTATCTGGTTTTTCAAACTCTGTAGTTTTAATGATTGCAGGGCTATTTGTCGTGGGTGCAGGAATTTTACGTACTGGTCTTGCGGGAATGGCAGGACAATTATTGCTCAAATGGTCTGGCAATAGTGAGCTGAAATTATTTGTATTACTGCTCGTTATTGTAGGATCTGTCGGTGCCTTTATGAGTAATACAGGTACTGTCGCATTAATGATGCCAATAGTTGTAAGTATAGCGATTAGTATGAAAGTCAGCCCTTCTAAGTTTCTACTGCCACTTTCATATGTAGCAAGTCTGTCTGGTCTTATGACATTAATTGCGTCACCAACCAACTTAATTGTTAGTCAATTATTAGTTGATAGGGGTTATAACAAACTTGGTTTTTTTGAAATAACACCTATAGGTATTGTTGGAATGATTGCGGGTATCGCCTATTTAGTGCTTGTACGCAATATCCTATTACCAAAGGAACAAAATCGTACCCAGACAAATGAAGGCTACAAACTTTCGCCAAAGAAAATTATTAAGCAGTATGATTTAAATAATCGTCTATTTAAAATCTCTGTTCCAGAAGAATCTCCTATTATTGATACATCATTAGCAGAATTAAAACTGCCAGCAAAGTATATGCTTTGCATGATGAAAATTCATCGCAAATCACAGGAGGGCATTAATTTACTGCCGATGACTTATCAAGAAATGGCAGGTCCAACAAGTGTTATTCATGCTAAGGATGAGCTGTATGTTCAAGGAGAAGAAGAGGACATTCGCCGTTTTGTAGAAGATTATCATCTTGAGATGCAAGGGTTAGTAGAGGGAGAGGCCGATGAATTGGTGTCAAAACATCTCGGTATTGCAGAGGTCTTGCTTACACCAAATTCAAGCTTTATCAACGAAACAGTTAGTTCTCTTGGATTCCGAGAAAAATACAATCTAAACATTATTGGTATTAATAGAAAAGGTGGATATAAGCTTCAAGATATGGTTTCTCATAAGTTGAAATTTGGAGACGCTATATTAGTACAAGGCGCATGGGATGAAATTCTTTTGTTAGCAAGAGAGACCCAGGATGTCGTAGTTGTTGGTCAGCCGAAGGAACATGCAAGTGTAGCGGCTGCTACAGGTAAAGCTGGTCTTGCTGGTATTATTATGCTGTTCATGATTATTTTAATGGCATTCGAAATTTTCCCTGCTGTTATTTCTGTAATGATTGGTGCAGTTCTAATGATATTAACAGGTTGTTTAAGAAATATGGAAGACGCCTATAGCAATATGAATTTTGAAAGCATTGTGCTGGTTGCCGCAATGTTACCAATGGCGACAGCATTAGAAAAAACAGGAGGTATGGCTATTTTATCTGATGGTATCATCAATGCCCTTGGTGATTTTGGACCTTATGGAGTGCTCATAGGTGTTTATATTTTGACAGCCGTTTTTGGTCAATTTATTAGTAATACGGCAACTGCTGTATTGTTTTCACCTATTGCAATGAGTGCTGCGATTGCAATGGATGTTAGTCCAACAACGTTTATGATTGCAGTAGCAGTAGCGGCAAGCATGGCGTTTGCCACACCAATTGCATCACCTACCAATGCGCTGGTAATGACAGCAGGGGGCTACAAATTTATGGATTTTGTAAGAATAGGTATTCCGTTACAGATTGTAATGTTTATTGTTATGATGACAGCCATCCCGTTCTTTTTCCCATTTTAACTTCTTTCAGCAAATGTTTTTTGTATCGAAAGCATAGCGGCAGATACAGAAGTCTCCCACCTCTATAGGTGGTGAGATGAATGCAAATTTAAGCTACTTTTCAGCGGGTGTCCAAACACCCGCTGAAATAGAGGAACTCAGGCTAAGATCTTCACATCCTGTGAAAACGCCTGAGTGACCGACATCGTGCTGCTGACGCTACGTTAGCACTACGCATTCGCGCAAAAAACATCTGTTGGCCCAAAGCCTCTGGCGGATGTCACGGAATCGGAAAGGAGTTAGTAAAGGATGTTAGCCTAAAATCATCACATCCATGCGATAACGGCTAACTGACCTGCTTCATGCAGGCCTAAGCACAAAGCCGATTCCGGACTCAATTATGCCGAGGCATAATTGATATGCTCGGTTTTTATACCGAGTTTTTTTGTTCCTTTTTCTAAAAAAATCTATTAATTCTTAATTAAGAAATATGATAAAATTATATTTTAGTTAGCGATATTACATTAAAACAATTCAAGAAGCAGTGATTGAAACCAAAAAAATATATAATTATTAATATAGGAAGGTTTTCTGCTTTAATAAAAAAATAAAATCTTTTTCAGTAAAAGTGTTGACCTTTTTAAAAAAGGGGTGTAGTATTATACAAGTCGCCACGGTGACACGCTAAAACAAAGCAAAACATGAACCTTGAAAACTGAACAAGCAAAACGTAATCAATCAAGTTTTTAGTAGCTAGCTTCTGCTGGTGAACAAAACAAAAATTTTGGACATCAAAATTGATGCCAGCAAAACAATTTGAGCTAATCAAATTTCTTTTATGGAGAGTTTGATCCTGGCTCAGGACGAACGCTGGCGGCGTGCCTAATACATGCAAGTCGAGCGAACAGAGAAGGAGCTTGCTCCTTTGACGTTAGCGGCGGACGGGTGAGTAACACGTGGGCAACCTACCCTATAGTTTGGGATAACTCCGGGAAACCGGGGCTAATACCGAATAATCTAGTTCACCTCATGGCGAACTATTAAAAGACGGTTTCGGCTGTCGCTATAGGATGGGCCCGCGGCGCATTAGCTAGTTGGTGAGGTAATGGCTCACCAAGGCGACGATGCG
>NZ_JBNNMG010000006.1:0-161240 GCF_050272555.1 Lysinibacillus sp. NPDC047702
ACCTCGCTGTGTTGTTTGGTCGTACTCTCAACTCTAGCGGATACAGATGTTTTTTTGTATTCTTTTTTAGCAAGAACAGATTTTGGTGTTGAGCCAAAATAATATTATCTATTTTCTTGTCACAGTTTTGTTTTTATCTTTAATTTCACCAGGTTTTGCTCATGCGAATGTTGATTCATCAATTGAAGAACAAAAAAAGGCAATAGCTTTATCAGAATCTATTTTATTTAATTTAAATACAGGAAAATTAGAAATTGATAAAGAATTAGCCCAGGAAAAATACGCATTTCCAAATTCCGAATTGAATAGAATTGAAAACGTATTAGATTCATTAGACGTTGAAGAAACAAAAAATTTACTTTTATCTCAAGGTATCGACATGGAGAATTATGAAGGTGAAATTCTATTAAAAGAAGATAGAGATGGAGTTATCCAACCGTTTGCTTGGCCGATTATTTGGCTTGCTGGAATCGGATTAGTTAGTTTTATCGGTTACTTATTTTATGATAAATACTTAACAGATAGAGAAAAAAGGAATCTAATTAATCGTTGCTACGATTCTGGTGGTCTCCCAGTAATAGACGAACGAGATACCTCTGGTCGATTTGGTACAACTAGTGATACTGCTGCAATAACTGTTGGTGGTTTTAATTTTGCATGCGCTAGAAATTAAAAGTTTTAATTAAAGAATTGATAACAAAAGTGAATATAATTCTTATAATTTTTGTTATTCAATATTGTGGTAGCAATCCTTTCATTGTGAAGTATAGGCAAACGCATGCATAACAACAAAAGTCCAGGTACTCAATTAATTTTGAGCCCGGACTTTTTATATTACTTAATATGGTATGTTAAATTTTGATAAAGAGCACTGATTTCATTTTCTGAATGTAACTTTGAAATAAAGTTTGCTCACAAACTCACATCTTTCGTTACCCTAAAAGAACCCTTTGATCAAAAAGGGTTTTTCCTTTGCGAAGAATTACACAATTTTTAACGAGAATATAAAACCCTAAAAGATATTAAATAGATGATTAGACCGACTATAGGTATAGAAGCTGTTGAAAACATAGGATACCAAACATAATCTAGAAAATAATTCGGAATAAACATATATGAACCAAGAATAAAAAAGGAATAAAATAGTATAAAAACGAAAGAAATTCTTACTGCTTTTCCTGTAACTTCTATAGAACGTTCATCTGAAACATCATATTCAGGAAGGATATAATCTTTAATTTTGGCCTGTTTATTCTTTTTCACAATGAGTAGTTGGATAACATTCATAAGTAATAAGATGATTGTGATAACTATAAATAGTTGCCCTGGTAATTTACTTATATAAACAGAAAATTCGTCTAAATAACCTCTATTCATTAATTCAAATTGTTGTTGAACTCTAACAAAATCATAAACCATAAAAGCTAACGAAGCATATAACAAAGCCCTTAAAATAACTGTCAACGACATATTCATCATTCTTCCTCCTTTTTGGTAAAAATCTCTTCAATTGGTTCATTGAAAACATTCGCAATATTCATTGCCAAAAGGAGTGAAGGAATATAACTACCTTTTTCCAATGATACAATAGTTTGTCTAGTTACCCCGACTTTTTCAGCGAGTTTTCCTTGTGTTAAATTATATTTAGCTCTAAATTCCTTCACACGATTAACGAGCAATATAACCACCTCTTCTTTCTTATTTTTAATTGTAAAGTTTGTTTGTCTTTTTGTCTAGTTAACTTTGCTTTTTATTTAAAATTATCAAAGGTAATGGTTCCGCAATAAAAAAACTGCATCTGAAAAGACGCAGTTCATCACGTATTAATGCAATTAGGGTGACACTATAACATTCTTTTTTCCTTATTTAATATATTTTTTCTGTTTCTTTTAGATGTTTAATTTTTTTAAATGCTTGTTGCTTACAAAGATGTGTATTAGTTGATTTATCAACACCTCTTGGGCTCTTGGGTTCCGTATTGACCTGTTTAGCTTGTTCAATTACTTCCTTAAAAGCTGCTTTAATTTCCTCAATTGTATAACCAGCTTCCAGTAATTCTTGAGTTGTTTGTTCTAATCTGTTCATTTTGAAATCCTCATTTATATTTTATCTATCTCCAACATTAATAATATTTAAATTTGCTAGAAATATCAAAAGAGCCGTATTTGTAGGTGCGTATAGTAAGGCTATAGTGCGTTTGGATAGCAAGGTGACTAAATCATCACATATAGAAGAAACTCCTAATAAAGAGCATCCAGTGCATTTCTACAACTGGTTAGAGGAAAGGGATAGCCTTTCAGAAATATGCAGTAGACCAAACATAGAAAACTGGCTGGAATGGTGAATGGAAATAGTTATCCAAATGAAAGTCCTATGAGGTATTATTAAATTAACGATCAGGTTAATTTAATAAGAAAGTTTTAAAATAACATTATTATTAATAGGGGCTGGTAAATTGACCAATTTATATTTTGTTAGGCACGCACATTCTATTTATACACCCGATGAATTAAATAGACCTTTATCAGAAAGAGGTTTTACTGATGCAACAATGGTTACAAAATTATTAAAAACAGAGGAAATTGGTATTGTTGTTTCAAGTCCGTATAAACGAGCTGTTCAAACTGTCAAAGGAATATCAGAATACATAAATACAGGAGTTGAAATAATAGATGGTTTTAAAGAACGTACTTTAACCACTGTTCCTGCTAGCGATTTTACTACTGCAATAACAAAAGTATGGGAGGACTACAACTTTTCGTGGGAAGGTGGAGAGTCTAACTTTGTCGCTCAAAAAAGGGGTGTAGAAACCACTTTTAATATATTAGAGAGGCACAAAGGTGAAAATGTAGTTATCGGAACACATGGGAATATAATGGTTTTAATCATGAATTTCTTTGACAGAAAGTATGATTTTTCTTTTTGGCAAAATCTTGATATGCCAGATATATATAAATTAACTTTTGATGGTAAGGTGTTAAAAAACGCAGAGAGATTATGGAGAAGAATTTAATATTCTTCTTGAATTAACCGGGTGCTTTAGTTAAATAATTAATAAAAAAGACCACTCCGTGATGGGTGGCAATAATAGTTAATATGCTAGTAATGTCCCACCGAAATGTCCTACCGTTGAAATGCTGAAAACCATTGTGGGAGTAGGGACGAAACGTTATAGATTAAATCTTAATCATTTATTCTTTTAATCTTTAAAAACATGCTCTTAATAATTAATATATAATCAAGCAGCTACAGAAATGTGGTTGCTTTTTATTATGGTCAAAAGAAGCAAAATAAAAATTGAAGATGTAAAAACAAGGATACCCAAAATAAATATTGGGCGTCCTTTTTATTTATTATTCTTCTATGATTTCTAACAAATCGGTTATTTCGCAATCCAATGCTTTACAAATTTTTTCTAAAGTCTCGAATTTAATACCATCAGTATTTTCGTTGTAAAGCTTGCTTAATCCATTTCTATGTAACCCAGTAGCATTTGCAAGATCAGAAATTTTCATTTTACGTTCCCCAAGCAGTTTTGACAAATGAACTTTAATCATTTCTATACACCATCCTTTTAATAAAATGTACATTACGGTGGTCATTTTTTCAATATTAGTGTTGACAATGCACACTGAAATGTATATTATAGTGTGTATAAAGCACATTGTAGTGTGCGAAAACCATCAAAGGTTAGTCGGTGAATGGACAAGAAATAGCCGACATGCTGCAGGAAAGCGAGGTGAAAACGATGGCATTTGAATACTTAGCACAATACGAAACATTCAATTCAATAGAGGAAATGGATCAGCATGTGGAAGAGCATATCCAGCAACATTTTTATGAACTGACAGAATCAGAACGTGCCATCGTTTATAAGCTTGCTTCACACTCTCTTAATTATCCTGGAGTGTGTCACTTAAAAGCTTCCACAATTGCTGAAGGCTTAGAGATCAGTACCAAAACAGTTTATCGAGCTATCAAGAAATTAGAATCACTAAGCATTATTAAGAAACTGTCAACTACTAAGGAAAAGGGAGGTAGAGGCGCAAACATTTATATTATTTTACCAGTCCAATCTGAAATATGTGAGAACCATTATGAGTCTTTTGAGATTGTTCCATTACAAGAAGTCTATAACCAGGTTCATAATGAAAAAGAAACTCATAAGAAATACATGAACGAGTACCAGGTGATGTTATATGACTTTATGTATTCGTTACCTCTTCTGGATAACTTTAAGGATGATCTGCATAAAGTGGTACTAGCATCTAATGTAAGCAGCATTCAAGAATTCATAAAGGCAAAGAACATCATTTTTAAGATGGTCAATGATATTAAAGATGGTGTGCTGACGGTCACTAAAACAATACGAGCCATATTCATAGGGGCTCATAAGAAGGCATTACAACGTAGAGATAGACATACACCAAAGTTAGTTCAAAAGCATGTAAATGAGTATCCAGTCCGTTTCTATAACTGGCTAACTGAATGAGATGGACCAACAATAGTATTTTAATTATGAAGGATGTGAGGACACATGAAAGTGACAGCTAAAGAGTGGTGTGTCATGTCAGACCACAATAAACAATTACTTTTGAATGCAGTAGCAAACAAATAATTATTGAAAGAAGGGAATCAGAATGCAACAACAAACATTAAGAACAGTCGTACGTGAGAATAGTAACAATGCAAATAGTTTATCTGTACAAATGATTGATTTACGAGTTGTACAACAGGCGATAGCTAATTTGATGAATAGATTTGATGAAATCACAGATAGAGGCTGGCATGAGGATCGTGGCATGGCATGTCTGTCTATTTTACAAATTCAAGATTCATTACGTTTAATTGATATGGCTTTTCATCCGTTATTCAAAAATATTACAGAAGAAGTTAATACTCTTAATATTCATGCAGAAGAATTGTATCAGACAGTGGTTAAAAGTGAATCAGAGCAATCGACTGTGGCAGCTACTAAACTTGATATCAACAGTAAGGTAGGTTGGAACGCTTTTGCCATGGAAGGCAACATAAAAACATTCACTAAAGAATTTGGTAGAGAACCAGATAGCTTTGAGGAAGTGTTAACGTATATAACTAAAACCGTAGCGAAAGTTGTGGGTAAAGGCGAGGAAAACAAAAAAGCCACTGCTGGAACAGTGACTAGTGAAAATATTACAAATTGACTTTATCAGATATAGTGAGCGGCTACAACTATTATTATGGCTGTCTCTTACTTTTAATCATACAAACAGGAGTGATGAAGCATGCAACACGTGCCAGAAACACAATCAATAGAAGAAATGAATAAACATAGAATTTATATAAAAGCCTACATTCGTTCATTAAAAGCATGTCCAACAGAGGAAGGGACCGACCAATCAAAGCACATTCCTAAGATTATTTATTATGGGGTGAAAGCAGTCAGCACCTACCCAAAATTAATTACTGCAGATGAAGCTAAAACATGCTTTGAGTTTATATCAGGCTTAAAGGCGATTATGAGTCTCTTAACGCTGCATGAGTTTATGAATCTATTCCCAATTGAGAAAGTGTTTGACGGTGCTAAATATGAAATGAAAGACTACTATTCGACACTGGAAGCCATCAACGAATTAGGGCTAGAGCCACATGAAAGAATAGGCGAAAGCATCCTGAAGCTCATCATGGAATATATGAATCGTGACATTATGGATTTTGCTGTACAAGGTATGGTAGCCATGAGTGCTATGAGACGTTTAGACGGTCATTTAGACTTGATGGAAGAATTTATGGCAACACAGGGCATGGAGACTGAGAACACGTTCAGAAACGGCAAAGGTGAGGTTATGTATGTAAGGCATGGCAAGCCTATCAAGTTGAAGCTCAACAAGAAACAGCATTTGCATATTGTTAAATAGATCCTGAGGGCATCCACAATTTATAGTGTGGGTGCTTTTGTTTTGAATGAGTATCGAAAATTTAGATGAGCTGAAAATTCAGCCTATCAACCTTTAGATTATTTTTCCTAAGAGTTAGCGCTCAGTACAAAGAGAATATTACAGTGGGGGATTTTCGCTCCTAAATTTTCAGGAGTCAAATGAGTAGTTAGGAGGTGAACGCAATTTTGCGTTGAGTAAAATGAAAATTAGAGATGAGCACTATGGAAGAGCTACATTATTTTCATTGTTAAATTCCCAAGCGTTTGGGATTTTGCCTTCCACAGCTTATTGCGTAGAGCTTTTATATTGGAACAAAATCCAAATTTGGATCCAGCTCAATTTGTCTTGTCTCCCTAAAGAACAAAAAAAGATTGAAGCATTAGCCTCAATCTCACTCACGTATTCCTGTACACACGCTCGCCGTTTTTATTAGCCCCAATCTAGCCCCACTTAGCCCCAAAACCATGCTTTAATATGCTTTATCTTGCATTGTTTAGGTAACGGAGAACTATATCATAAACGCTGATTTATCAGACTTCAAAGCACTTGTATGTTGTATTTTGCGTCATTCCTAATATATAATAAAAAGGTTATAGGAAAAAAATATAAGGGAGCATCCATAATGGCGAATGAGGCAAAATCGCAGGTGAACATTAAGCTCATTTCGACGATTCGTCCGATTGATGGAGAATCCGAAAGTCAGGAAATGTGGCTGACAGGACAGCTACTGGAGAAGACAGGAAGCTTGTATTTAAAATATGAAGAAGTGCTAGAGGATAAAATTATCCGCACTACAATGAAACTAGGCAATGAGCAGGCACTTATTATGCGATCAGGAGCAGTAAATATGCGACTTCCACTTAACATAATGGAACAACAGAAGGGCCATTATGATAGTGAATTTGGTTCAATGCCACTTGTCATCCATACGAAAAAAATGATGTTTTCAAAACAGGTAATTAACGGAGATTTCCATGTACAGTATGATTTACTAATGGGTGGGCAATCCGTTGGCAACTATACATTAGATATTACATTTACGGAGGTACAATGATGAACGCAGTAGAACAAGTACAACAGGCCATTAAGACGGCAATTGCGCAAGCTGTTGAAAAAGCTGGCTTAGTCGATGCTGGCACAGAATTAAATATTCACCTTGAAACACCAAAGGATAAGACAAATGGGGATTATGCAACAAATATTGCAATGCAATTAACAAAATTAGCAAAAAAACCTCCTCGTGCGATTGCTGAAGCCATTTTAGAAAATCTTGAAACTTCAGGGACAGATATTGAGAAAATTGATATTGCTGGTCCTGGCTTTATTAATATCACAGTGCGTAAGGATTTCTTAACAGATGTTGTGAAGGCAGTGCTTTCGCAGGGGGCTAATTATGGTCGTTCAAATGCTGGTGCTGGAGAAAAGATCCAAGTTGAGTTTGTATCTGCAAATCCAACGGGTGATCTTCACTTAGGGCATGCACGTGGAGCTTCTGTAGGAGACTCATTATGTAATGTGTTAGATATGGCTGGCTATTACGTATCTCGTGAGTATTATATTAATGATGCAGGTAACCAAATTAATAATTTAGCCTATTCACTAGAAGCCCGTTATAAGCAAGCTTTAGGTCTAGATGCTGAGATGCCTGAGGATGGCTACCATGGTGCAGATATTATTGATATTGCTGGTAAACTAGCTGGTGAGTATGGCGATACTATTTTATCCAAAACGGATGAAGATAGATTTGCCTTCTTCCGCCAGCATGGTTTAGCGTTAGAATTAGATAAATTAAAAACAGACCTTGCCAACTTCCGTGTAAACTTTGATGTTTGGTATTCTGAAACTTCGCTATATGAAAACGGTAAGATTGAAGTAGCGTTAGATAAATTAAAGGCTAATGGTCATGTATTTGAAGAAGATGGCGCTACATGGTTCAGCTCTACAACATTTGGAGACGATAAAAACCGTGTATTAATTAAAAATGATGGTTCGTTCACATATTTAACGCCAGATATCGCCTACCATGAGGACAAAATTGTTCGTGGCTTCGATAAATTGATCAATATTTGGGGTGCTGACCACCACGGCTATATTCCGCGTATGAAAGCAGCGATTCAAGCACTTGGCTATGACCGTGATACACTTGAGGTTGAAGTTATCCAGATGGTTCAGCTTTATAAAAATGGCGAGAAATTTAAAATGTCAAAACGTACAGGGAACGCTGTGACAATGCGTGAACTAGTTGAAGAGGTTGGCTTAGATGCAGTCCGTTATTTCTTCGTAAAAACTGCAGGCGATTCTCATATGGACTTTGACCTTGACCTTGCTGTTTCTCAATCAAATGAAAACCCAGTGTACTATGCACAATACGCGCATGCACGTATTTCATCGATTTTACGTTCAGCCAATGAGCAGGGCTTCGCTGCAACAACAGATAATTTAACGCTGTTGACAGCTGAAAAAGAGATTGATTTATTGAAAAAAGTAGGCGATTTCCCGCAAGTGGTAGCTGAAGCTGCGAAGCATCGTACACCGCATCGTATCGCAAACTATATTCAAGAAACAGCAGCTACATTCCACAGCTTCTATAACGCTGAAAAAGTGTTAGATGCTTCGAATAAAGAGCTAACAGAAGCGCGTTTAGCCCTTATTACTGCTGTGCGTACAACAATTGCAAATGCATTACGCTTAATCGGTGTATCAGCTCCAGAAAAAATGTAATCAAGTTTTTAGCCCCTAGCACGAAATTGTGCTGGGGGTATTTTTGTGGCTTGGGTGGATAGGAAATATGAAATGATGGATGGGAGGGCTAAAGTGATGGATAGAAAGTAGAAACTGGAGGATAGAAGCGGCAAACTGGTGGATAGAACCTAGAAAAAGTTTTATTCAACTGCTTTGAGCATTGTTTTTTCTGTTAATTTCGAAAATTTCGTTGAAGTTTACGTTAACGTCAATGATATACTGGTGGAAATTGTGAGGGGGGAGAAGATGAAGACGATTCAAGAAGTGGCGAAGGAGTTTAATGTCTCTACACGAACCATACGCTATTATGAGGAGCTTGGGCTTCTTCATCCTAGTCGTTCATCTACTAATCAGCGAACCTTTTCAAAAAAAGAGTTAGCCAAGCTTAAGCTTATTTTTCGAGGAAAGCGTTATGGATTTTCACTTGAGGAGATTAAGGAGATGGTTCTGCTATTTGATTTTGATCGCACAGGAATTCAACAATTAGAGCGAACGGTCGACTATGGGGAACAAAAAATTCAAGAGATTGATAGTAAAATAACAGAGCTTGCACAAATGAAGATGGAGTTACAGCAATTGCATGACATGTTTAGTGAAAAATTAGCGATTTTAAAGGGAGAGATGCACGATGAATAGTTCAAATTTATTAGCACGGAATGCCCGAAAGTATCCATCAACTGAAGCAGTGATTTGTCATGGCCGACGTGTGACCTATCGCGATTTAGATGAGCAGGTGACGAGGCTTAGTCATGCTTTGCTTGAAAGGGGTGTGCAGCAAGGAGATAAGGTCATCATTTTTATGCCAAATGTTGTAGAGTTTGTTGTTAGCTATTTTGCGATTCAACGCATTGGGGCAATTGTTGTACCGGTCAATGCGAAATTTACCTTACAAGAGGTAGAGTATGTGGCACAGCATGCAGAGGCTACAGCAATTCTTGTACATGAAGCTATTTTTAAAGTGGTCGAAAATATATCGGTTATTTCATTGAAAATTAAAACGGGTCAAGAGAAGGCTGGTTGGTTAAGCTTTGAGACAATAATTCAAAGTGCGACCTCTCAAATAATTGATTGTCAGCTCAAAGAGGATGACGCTTCAACGATTTTATATACTTCAGGGACAACTGGAAAACCAAAAGGCGTGTTATTTAGCTATCGTAATATTTTAACTGTAGCACAAATGATTGCAGTCGAGATGGAGGTAAAGCCTGAAAGCCGTATTCTTCTGATGATGCCGTTAACGCATTCAGCTCCCTTACATTTATTTTTAATGGCAGGAATTCTTGTCGGTTCAACACATGTATTAACTCCAACATTTACACCTGATTTGTTTTTGGAATCGATTGAGCAGGAGAAGACAACGCATTTCTTTGGCGCACCAGTTGCCTATTTGTTAACTGCTCAAATGCCGAGATTGCAAACCGCTGATTTATCCTCCATGAAGTGGTGGGTATATGGTGGCGCACCATTATCACAGAATGAAATCGGTTTTATACAAAAAGCTTTCCGCACAGATCATTTTACATGTGTTTATGGATTAACGGAGGCTGGTCCAAGTGGCTCATTATTGTTTGGTGAGGAACATAAGACAAAGGCAGGAAGTATTGGTCAGCGTGCACCTCTTGGAACGGAGATACGTATTATTAACGATGATGGAGAGGATGTACGTGCTGGTGAGGTAGGTGAAATTGTGCTATTTGGAGAGGGCAATATGTTAGGCTACTATAAGGACGATATTGCGACGAAGGCTGTATTTATAAATGGTTGGTTAAAAACAGGTGATTTAGCTCGTGTGGATGAAGATGGGTATATATGGATTGTTGATCGCAAGAAGGATGTGATCATTTCCGGTGGTGTCAATATTTATCCAAAGGAAATTGAAGATTGTATTGTAAGCTTTGAAGGGATTTTTGAGGTAGCTGTTATCGGTGTACCACATCCACAGTGGGGTGAAACGGTAAAGGCTATTTATGCTGCCAAAACGGAAATTGATGATAAGGCTCTTCAACATTATTTAGAACAGCATCTTGCTAAATTTAAAATTCCACGGATTTTCGAGCAAGTGGAAGCGCTTCCGCGGAATGCATCAGGCAAAATATTAAAGCAATCCTTGAAGGGACAAGAGGTGAGATAATTATGAAGGTACTACATCAGGAAGAAGTGAAGACAACGAATTTTTTTAAAGACAATGATACTCTCCATCGTATTTTAGAAATGATGCTCGATAAAGAGTTTGCGGAATACGCAACGCGAGAGCTAACAGATTTTGGAGAGCTTTGTGCTGGAGATATTGATAGAAGAGCGAAGCATACGGATAGAGAGGGTGAGCCTCGATTACAACGTTATAATGCCTATGGTGAAGAGGTATCAGAGATTTGGGTCAATGATGGCTATAAAAAAACGATTGAAGAGACGTACAATACCGGGATTGTAGGCTATGTGCACAAGAATATTCCACAGCTAGGAAGAAGGGGTAACTATGTATATAGCTTTGCACAAGGGTATTTACTATCCCATGCTGAGCCAGGCTTTTATTGTCCTGTTACATTAACAATGGCAACAGCTTATTTACTTGATCATTATGCGAATGATGAGGTGAAGGAACGCTTTTTACCACATGTTTGCGCAACTGGGGATACTGAGCTCTATGAGGGGGCAACCTTTTTAACAGAACGACAAGGTGGCTCGGATGTTGGGGCAAATGTTGTAGAGGCAAGACAGGAAGGTGAGCAATTCCGTTTATATGGTGAAAAATATTTTGCATCCAATGTAGGAATGTGCGGTGTAGCGATGGTATTGGCTCGACTCAAGGGGGCTTCTGCCGGCTCTAAAGGGCTAACATTATTTGCAGTTCCTTGGCGAGCGGAGGATGGTACTGTGAATAATCTTCGTATTCGCCGTTTAAAGGATAAGCTCGGTGTGAAGGCAGTACCCTCTGGTGAGGTAGAATTTGAAGGTGCACTTGCCTATATTGTAGGTGAGCCAAATAAAGGGATTTATTATATGCTAGAGGCACTTAATCTATCAAGAATTTGCAATGCTGTAGCTTCTATAGGTATTATGCGACGCGGCTTTTTAGAGGCAAAGCATTATGTGACAAATCGTTATGCCTTTGGTAAGCCTTTAACGCAATACCCAATGATTCAGGATACACTAGGAAAATTAGCGGCAAAGCTTCATGTAGAAGTAACAACAGTTTTTGATCTTATTCAGCTATATGATAAAGTGACAAGTGGTCAGGGCAATCATGAGGATATGATCATGAATCGTTTAAATATTGCCATTATGAAAAAGGAAACAGCTGAGCAAGCGGTGAAATATGCGAGTGAAGTGATTGAATTACATGGTGGAAATGGCTATATTGAAGACTTTGTGACACCTCGCTTACTAAGAGATGCACAGGTGCTTACGGTGTGGGAAGGAACTGCCAATATACTGGCATTGGAGCTGATTCGTTTAGTAGATAAATTCCAAGCCCATGAGTTGTTTGTACGTGTTATGGAGGAACGCTTAGCTAAGTTAGCTGACAGCCCTCTAGTCCAATTAGTAATGGAACAATTAGTGCATTTGAAATCGACATTGCATACATTTAGCTCTTTGGATGAAGCAACGAAAACATTTGAGGCAAAAGCGGTAGCAGAAAAAATGGCGCATATGTATGAAAGTGTTGTAGCAGTTGAATGGGCACACAGATTCGGGGGGAAATATGAAAAGCTGGCAGATATTTATTTAGAGCATACATGGGCATTAAGAGAACTAGGGGCACCGATGAAAACAGTCCAGTATTTTACAGATATCATTTAACTTCTTTCAGCAGAAGTTTCCCACCTCTATAGGCGGTGAGATGAATGCGAATTTAAGCTAATTTTCAGAGGGTGTCCAAACACCCGCTGAAAGAAGTTAAAGCCTCCGGCGGATGTCACGGAATCGAAAAGGAGTTCTTTGTGTAAGCACAAAGCCGATTCCGAACGCAATTATGCCGAGGCATAATTGATTAAAGGAGAAGTCGTCTAGATTGGTAGGCGACTTCTTTTGTTTTCATGTATAATAAAATCAACTGAATATTATAAAGGTTCTTTACTTATGTAAAGTGAAAAGGGAAATCGGTGATATTCCGATGCGGTCCCGCCACTGTATGTGCTAGTTTTTTCAATGTACGCCACTGAAAGTTTTTCGGGAAGGCTTGAAAAAACGTATGTAGCACAAGCCAGGAGACCTGCCTTTATAGAAACACGTTTCAACCTACGAGGATAGGGTGGTGGATTTTGCGTATTTTTGTGCATTAATACCCCTCACTTTGAATGAGGGGTATTTGTTTTGATTAGAAAAAGTGGGCGATAAACTTACAAAGTTTGTCGATTACTGATCCATCAGCAAAACAAGTTGTTACAATATAGGCACCGATAAACTAGGAGGATTCACATGAAGAAATTTTGGAAATTAGGATTGGCCGCATTTTTGGCAATTGGCTTACTTGTGGCCTGTGGGGAAGGGGCAAAAAATGAAAAGCCCGCATCTTCTGAGCAGCAAGAAACATCACAGGTAGACAAAGCAACATTCCCAATGACGATAACGGATGCTGTTGGCAAGGATATTACGCTGGAAGCACCCCCTGAGAAAATAGTCTCTCTTATTCCAAGTAACACAGAGATTTTATTTGCTCTTGGCTTAAACAATGAAATAATTGGTGTTACCGATAATGATGATTATCCTGCAGAGGCAGCTGAAAAGCAAAAAGTTGGCGGTATGGAATATAATAATGAGCAAATTATTGCCTTAAATCCAGATATTGTGTTTGCTCATGAATCGAGTATGACACTTTCGGCAGGGGCCATTGAACAGCTTGAATCTGCCGGTTTAAAGGTTTTTGTGGTAAAAGATGCGAAGGACTTTAATGAGACATATACAACAATTGAACAACTAGGTCGTGCAACTGGGAAATTACCTGAGGCCGAAAAAATTATTAAAGATATGAAGGCAAAAGTAGAAGAGGTTCTAGCAAAACTCGAGGATGTAAAGCCAAAGAAAGTCTTTGTAGAAGCATCTGATGAGCCACAAATATTTACAGCTGGTAAAGATACATTTATGAATGAAATATTAAATATGATTCATGCCGAAAATGTTGCGGCAGATACAGCAGGCTGGTATGAAATCAGTTCCGAACAAATTATTGCAAAAAATCCAGATGTCATCGTGGTGACATATCATTATGTACCTGATATTTTAACAAAGCTACCACAGCGTGCTGGCTTTGACACAATTAATGCTGTGAAAAATAAAGCCATTGTTCAGGTAGATGAGAGTACAACAAGTCGTCAAGGACCTCGTTTAGGAGAGGGACTTGAAGAATTAGCGAAAGCTATCTACCCCGAGGCATTTGAGTGAGTAAAATAGTCACAGCCTATGTAACCGCCATAATGCTTCTTATCATCAGCATCTGGTGCGGCGTAGCAATAGGCTCTGTTCATATTCCGCTAGAGGTATTGTGGAATAAAGCAGCTGATGAAACGGCTGCCAATATTTTTTGGAAAATACGCCTGCCACGAGTTCTCCTAGCAGGGCTTGTGGGTGCGTCACTTGCCATTGCAGGAGCTGCTTTTCAGGGCTTGTTAAAAAACCCTTTAGCAGACCCTTATACATTAGGTGTTTCTTCAGGTGCATCAGTTGGAGCCGTAATGACAATATTTTTTGGCATATCAATTCCAGTAGTTGGACTCTATGCATTGCCAACCTTCAGTATGCTTGGAGCAGTGTTAACGATGGTAGCAGTCATGAGCTTTGCAAGAATAGTAGATCGTTCATTGAAAATGGAAACGCTGATTTTAACTGGGGTCATCTTTAGCTCATTTTTAGGCTCACTTATTTCTCTAATGATTGCCTTATCTGGTGAGGAGCTGCGGCAAGTGATAGGGTGGCTGCTTGGTTCAGTATCCATGCGCGGCTGGCCTTTCGTGCAAATGATTATCCCATTTGTAATAGTAGGTTCATTAATGCTTTGGACACAAAGAAGGGAATTAAATGTACTGCTATATGGGGAAGAACGTGCAAAGCACTTAGGTGTTAATGTGAAGCGGAGTAAGTATTTAATTTTAGTAGGTGGATCCATGTTGACAGGAGCAGCAGTAGCTGTTTCAGGTACGATTGGTTTCGTTGGATTAGTTGTACCACATATGACAAGGATGATTTGGGGCTCAGACCATCGTCATTTATTACCATTATCATTTTTAAATGGCGCTACATTGCTTATTATTTGTGACTTAATCGCACGAACAATTATTATGCCAAGGGAGCTACCGATTGGTGTTATTACTGCATTTATTGGGGCACCTGTTTTTTCCTATATTTTTTATAAGCAGCGAAGAAGCAAGGGGGTACGGGCATGATTGTCGTTGAACATCTATCAGGTGGCTATGATGACGTACCGATCGTCAAAGATATTAGTTTATCAGTGGAAAAGGGGAAGATATTAGGAATATTAGGTCCAAATGGTAGCGGAAAATCCACACTGTTAAAAGTGATTAGCGGCATATTACCAGCAACTGCAGGTACTATAAAAGTGGATGGCAAAAATATTAATTCATACAACGCTCGTGCCTTGGCAAAAAAAATGGCTGTTCTTCCACAATTACATGCGAATGCCTTCTCAAACAGTGTGCGAGAGGCTGTATCACTTGGACGCTATCCACATCAATCAGGCTTTTTTTCCAGCTGGTCGGATCATGATGAACAAGCAGTCCAACACGCAATGGCCCAAACAGATGTGACACGCTACGAACACACACCAATGGAATTTTTATCGGGTGGTGAGCAGCAACGAGTTTTTGTAGCTCAAGCTTTAGCGCAGACAGCAGAAATATTATTGCTGGATGAACCAACCAATCATTTAGATATTGCACATCAGCGGCAAATTTTAGATATGGTGCGGAAAGAAGCAGTAGAATGCGGATTAACCGTTATTATGGTGTTACATGATATGAACTTAGCTTCACTTTATTGTGATGAATTATTATTAATGGAATCGGGACAGATGCGTGCTTTTGGGGTACCCCATGAAGTATTGATGGCTTCCCAAATTGAAGATGTCTATCAGGCGAGGGTAGCGACCTATGCACATCCTGAAATTCCAAAGCCACAAATAACGATGATGCCTGAATCGGGTGAGCATCTGCAACGTGCACATATTAACAGAGAAAATTTTATGGTTACTGAACATTATATTCAGTTAAAATCTGATTTTCCTTTAAAAACAGTTTCCTCTGCTGTCCATAATCCAGGAATTGGCTGGTATGATTGCCTCTTAAATCGCTCAGTTCCAGGGGATTACGTCATAAGTGATGTCAAGCGAGAGGTTGCAGCATTTTTACAGAGGGAGAATTTTTCTTCTACGAGTACGGTTGTCATGTTAACAGCTGTTCCATCAAGGCTGGTAGCGATTAATGAATATACAGCATCCTTTGGCAGTGTGCTCGTTGCGGTTACTGCTGGTGTGGGCAATGCTGTGGATGTTTCTCGTGCACATGAACGACAGATCGAACCATATATTGGTACTATAAATACATGGGTTATTATCAATGGAAGTCTATCAGAGGAAGCTTTTTTCCAAGCAATGATGACTGCAAATGAGGCAAAAACTAAGGCATTACAGTCAGAAGATATTCGTGATGAACTTAGTGGAACTATTGCTACAGGAACTGCTACAGATAGTTTGCTGATTGCTGCTACACAAAAAGGGAAAGAAATGCTGTATGGCGGGCCCATTACAGAGGTAGGAAAAATCATTGGTAAAGGTGTTTTTGCGACAACTGTGCAAGCCATTAAAAATTATAAAAATGGATGATAGGAGATGAGAGAGATGAAGCTTTACACGAAAACAGGGGATACAGGCAAAACAAGTCTTATTGGTGGACGCGTTGACAAGGATAGCTTACGAGTGGAAACTTACGGGGCTATTGATGAATTAAATTCATTTATTGGAAAGGCAGTAAGTGAACTAGATCGTGAGCTTTTTAAAGATATTCTTATTGACTTAGAAGCAATCCAGCATGAGCTTTTTGATGCAGGAGGGGACCTTGCAAATGTTATGAAGGAGCGTCATTATAAGCTTACTGAGCAGCCGATTGAAGTGTTAGAATCACGAATAGATGCTTTATCAGATGAAGCACCGCCTTTACAGCGTTTTATTTTACCAGGAGGTGCTTCAGCCGCTGCAACCTTACACATTGCCCGTACAGTTGCACGTCGAGCAGAACGCCAAATGGTAACCCTCATGAAGGAAATTGAGGATGTACCGACAATTGTTCAAAAGTATTTAAATCGATTATCTGATTATTTATTTGCCGCTGCACGAGTTGTGAACTTTAGACTGAAGGTTTCTGATATTGAATATATTCGAAGCGGTAATGTTTTTGAAAATTAAGGTAAAATTATTGTAAAGAAATTGAGAAATGGCTACTTTGATAAAATTCAGGGTGGCTTTTTTTCTTGGAAAATGTAAGAATATAAAATTATCAGAAATATTTCCGTTTTATGTTGACTGAATGCTCACTCATTTATTAGAATAGGAATATAATGATGAAATGATGTACATTTACGTATGAGCTAGCAAATTTACCACAAAGAGAGAAAATTACGACAAACTAAAGGGGGGACCAACCATGAGTCCATTATTAATTGCAAACATTGTTTTAACAGTCGTGGTTGTGCTTTATGCAGTAGGATTATTCTTCTATCTGTTAAAAACACGCTATAAGTTTGTGCAATTGGGGAAAAAGGTTGAGTTTGATGAAAGTGTAAAAGAACGAATTCGTTATATTATGGTCAATGTATTTGGCCAAAATAAACTTCTGAAAGATCCAAAGAGTGGATTAATTCACGTGATGTTCTTTTATGGATTTTTAATGGTGCAGCTAGGTGCCATTGATTTAATTTGGAAGGGATTAGTACCTGAATCACATTTGCCGCTGGGTATTTTCTATGGTGTCTTTACGTTCTTCCAAGAGCTTGTGGTCTTAATGATTTTAGTAGCAGTTGTCTGGGCGTTTTATCGCCGCTATGTAGAAAAGTTAGTACGTCTAAAACGGGGCTGGAAAAACGGTCTTGTATTAATATTCATTGGTGGCTTAATGGTATCAACATTAATCGCTAATGGTATGGGGTTAATTTGGCATGGTGAGGATTTAACATATACAGAACCAGTTGCTTCTAGTATTGCTGCTATTTTTAGTTTCCTACCAGCAACTGCAGCAGCAGCTATATTCTATGTGATGTGGTGGGCACACTTATTAATTTTATTAACATTCCTAGTGTATGTACCGCAATCCAAGCACTTCCACTTAATTGTTAGTCCACTTAATGTTTATATGAATCGTCTAGATCGTGTAGGAACGCTAACACCAATCGACTTTGAAGCATTAGAGGAAGCTGGAGAAAATGCTGAAAGTGAAGATGAGATGCCATCTATTGGGGTTGGACGAATTCAGGACTTTACGCAAAAGCAAATGCTAGATTTATATTCCTGTGTAGAATGTGGGCGCTGTACAAATATGTGTCCTGCAACAGGAACAGGTAAAATGCTATCACCGATGGATTTAATTGTGAAGCTTCGCGACCATTTAACATTTACAGGTGCAGTGGTGACAAAGCAAAAGCCGTGGGTACCTTATCAATTCTTTGCTAATACAAAGGGGAATCAGTTAGCAATGGCAGCTGGTGCCGAGGGTGCGGTAATTGAAGATATATACAGTCCATCTTTAATTGGTGAAGTGATTACTGAAGAAGAGATTTGGGCATGTACGACTTGTCGTAACTGTGAGGATCAATGTCCAGTTATGAATGAACATGTCGATAAAATTATTGACCTTCGTCGTTATTTAACAATGACGGAAGGGAAAGTAAATCCAGATGCACAACGAGCGATGACAAATATCGAGCGTCAAGGAAATCCCTGGGGCTTAAACCGTAAAGAAAAAGAAAATTGGCGTGACCTTGATCCAACAATCAATATTCCAACAGTCAAAGAGCTGAAAAAATCTGGCGAGGAAATGGAATATTTATTATGGGTAGGCTCAATGGGTGCATTTGATAATCGTTCACAAAAAATTGCCTTAGCCTTCTGTCGTCTATTAAATGAGGCAGGTGTGAAATTTGCAATTTTAGGAAATAAAGAGAAAAATTCAGGAGATACACCTCGTCGTTTAGGAAATGAATTTTTATTCCAAGAGCTTGCGACAGCGAATATTGATGAGTTTGAGAAAAACGATGTGAAAAAAATTGTGACAATCGATCCTCATGCTTACAATATCTTTAAAAATGAATATCAAGACTTTGGCTGGAAGGGTGAAGTATATCACCACACAGAGCTATTGAATCAGCTAATTGAGGAAAATCGACTTGCATTGAATTATGAAGTTCATGAAACAATTGTATTCCATGATTCTTGTTACTTAGGTCGTTATAACGATGTTTATGATGCACCGCGTGAGATACTACGAGGTATTCCAGGTGTGAAACTTGTAGAAATGGAGCGTAATCGCGAAACGGCTATGTGCTGTGGTGCGGGTGGTGGCTTAATGTGGATGGAAGAACATGTTGGTAACCGTATTAATGTTGCACGTACAGAGCAGGCTTTAGCAACGAATGCATCTGTTATTTCATCGGGCTGTCCATACTGCTTAACAATGCTAGAGGATGGTACAAAGGCAAAAGAGGTTGAGGATACAATTGGAACATTCGACGTTGCAGAACTATTGGAGCGATCTGTGTTTGGTGAAAAAGGGAAAGTAGTTGAAAATCCTGCTGAAGAAGCTGCAGATGAGATGCTTGAAGAGGTAGTGGCTTCTGTAGACAATGTCGAAGAAGACAAGAATGTAGAAATTAACGCAGAGAAATGATGGCTATTGTAGAAATATTTTAGTTATCTGAAAAATATAAATTGCACAATAAAAAATTGTTTTGTAGAATAAGATTAAATGGAAATGGGAGTGAAGCTTAGAACTCCCATTTTTCATAGGGAAAAACCGAGCGAGCGTTCAGTCAACAACGGTACTCTGATAAATCACGGAGTACGTAAAACAAAAGGGGTGTTTTACTTGAATAGAGCTGTTATTTTAGCAGGAGCAAGAACGGCATTTGGGAAGTTTGGGGGTTCACTTTCAGCTTTAAGTGCAAGTGATTTAGGTGCTATCGCTATACGGGGTGCATTAGAGAGGTCGAATATTTCACCAGATGCTGTGAATGAAGTGATTTTAGGCTCCGTTTTACAAGGGGGACAGGGCCAAATTCCTTCTAGACAGGCTGCGATTAAAGCAGACTTACCGAAAGCTGTAAAAACAGAAACGATTAACAAAGTTTGTGCTTCAGGGATGCGTGCTGTCACACTAGCGGATCAGCTTATTCGTTTAGGGGACGAAGAAGTAATTATCGCTGGTGGTATGGAATCAATGTCCAATGCACCGTACTATCTACAAAATGGTCGAACAGGGTTACGTATGGGTGATTCAACAATGGTGGATGGAATGCTATATGATGGCTTAACATGTGCTTTTGATAAGGCAAGACCCCATATGGGAAGCTACGGTAATTCAACAGCCAAAGAGTTTTCATTAAGCCGTGAGGAGCAGGATGCTTGGTCTGTTCGCAGTCATGAGCGCGCACTGTCAGCAATCGATAAAGGTTATTTTGCTGAAGAAATCGTGCCTGTGGAAATCCCACAACGCAAGGGAGAGCCACTTCTAGTTGATACAGATGAGGCACCAAGAGCGGGTACATCCTTGGAGGTACTTGCAAAGCTTAGACCAGCCTTTGATAAGGATGGAACAATTACAGCGGGTAATGCACCTGGGGTAAATGATGGTGCATGTGCACTAGTAGTTATGAGCGAGGAACGTGCAGTACGTGAAGGCAGGGAGCCGCTAGCAATAATCATCGGTCATGAAGAGCTTGCCATCGAGCCAGAGAACTTCCCACAAACACCTGGTCTGGTGATTAACAAATTACTGAAAAAGACAGGGAAATCATTAACAGACATTGACTTAATCGAAATCAATGAAGCCTTTGCTGCAGTAGCGCTAGTCAGCACGCAACTAGCTGATTTAGATGCTGAAAAGGTCAATGTGAATGGCGGAGCAGTAGCGCTAGGTCATCCAATTGGTGCATCTGGAGCACGTATTATTTTAACGCTTGCGCAGGAATTAAAGCGCCGTGGCGGTGGTATCGGAATTGCAGCGATTTGTTCAGGTGGTGGGCAAGGAGATGCGATTATGATTGAAGTACCGAAAACAGGGGGACATGAATGATGGGTATCCAAAAGGTAATGGTCATTGGTGCAGGGCAAATGGGCTCTGGCATTGCACAAGTTTGTGCACAGGCAGGCTATGAGGTCAAATTGAATGATATGAAGCAAGAGTTTTTCGAACGTGGTCTAGGAGTTATTACGAAAAATTTATCACGCGATGTAGAAAAAGGTCGTAAAACAGAAGAAGAGAAAGCTGCTATATTAGGTCGTATCGTGATGTCACTAGATTTACAGGATGCTAGTGATGTAGATATTATCATCGAGGCTGCTGTAGAAAATATGGAAGTGAAGCAATCTATTTTTAAGCAAATTGATCAAATTGCACCAGCACATGCCATTTTAGCTACGAATACATCTTCACTTCCTATTACAGAAATCGCCGCTGTTACTAATCGACCAGAGCAAGTAATCGGGATGCATTTTATGAATCCTGTACCTGTTATGAAGCTAGTGGAAATCATTCGAGGATTAGCAACGAGTGATGAAGTATATAAAGCAGTGGAAGACATGACAGTAAAAGTATCCAAAACACCAGTGGAAGTAAATGATTTCCCAGGCTTTATTTCAAATCGTATTTTACTTCCTATGATTAACGAAGCGATTTATGCATTGTATGAAGGTGTAGCAACGAAGGAAGCAATCGATGATGTTATGAAGCTTGGTATGAATCATCCGATGGGTCCATTAACTCTGGCGGACTTTATTGGTCTTGATACATGTCTCTACATTATGGAGATTTTACATGAGGGCTTAGGTGATAGTAAGTACAGACCTTGTCCATTGCTTCGTAAATATGTGGCAGCGGGCTGGCTAGGGAAGAAATCAGGAAGAGGCTTTTACGTTTATGAATAATTCTATGGGGATGGGACAATTTCAAGAAAATGTAATGCTGCGGGACAACTTAGAGGGGTGACAATATAGATGCATTTACAGTTTACGGATGAACAAATAATGATGCGAGATATGGTTCGCGATTTTGCACAGGAAAAAATTGAACCATGGGTAGAGCGTATGGAAGCAGGGGAGTTTCCACGTGAGCTTCTTGCACAAATGGGTGAACTTGGATTGATGGGGATCACAACGCCCGAAGAGTTGGGCGGAGCTGCGATGGATTTTACATCGTACATAATTGCTATTAACGAACTATCGAAGGTGAGTGCAGTAATGGGCGTTATATTATCCGTTCATACTTCGGTAGGCACCAATCCAATTATTTATTTTGGCAATGAAGAGCAAAAGAAACGCTTTGTTCCAAAGCTTGCGACAGGTGAATATTTAGGAGCATTTTGTTTAACAGAACCAAGTGCTGGCTCGGATGCTGGCTCGTTACAATCAAAGGCAGTGAGAGATGGCGAAGAATATGTCATTAATGGCTCCAAAGTATTTATTACAAATGGTGGAGAGGCTGATGTGTATATTGTATTCGCATCGACGAATCCTGCTGAAAAAACACGCGGCATTTCAGCGTTTATAGTTGAAAAGGGAACACCAGGCTTAATTATCGGTAAAGACGAACATAAAATGGGCTTACATGGCTCACGTACAGTTCAGCTCACATTCGATAATTGCCGTGTACCAGCCGAAAACCTTCTTGGGAAAGAGGGAGAAGGCTTTAAAATTGCAATGGCTAATTTAGATGTTGGAAGGATTGGAATTGCAGCACAGGCTTTAGGGATTGCAGAAGCGGCTCTTGAAGCAGCTACCGCATATGCAAAAGAGCGCGTTCAATTTGGTAAACCAATTGTTGCACAGCAAGGAGTTGGCTTTAAGCTGGCGGATATGGCCACTGCTGTAGAATCAGCAAAATTATTAGTCTATCAAGCTGCTGATTTACGTGCCAAAGGTTTACCGTGTGGAGCAGAAGCGTCCATGGCGAAACTATTTGCATCACGCACAGCTGTCCAAACCGCAATAGAGGCTGTCCAAATTTTCGGCGGCTATGGCTACACTGAAGATTACCCTGTAGAACGATATTTCCGCGATGCAAAGGTAACCGAAATTTATGAAGGTACAAGTGAAATTCAACGTTTAGTTATTAGTAAGCATTTACTGAAATAAAATCCTATGTTGCATAGTGGATATTGCTCAGATAAGGTGGGAAATCCCTCAGGTGGGGCGAAGAACTGCTCGGGTAGCCAGGGAAACTGCTCAGGTGAGCCATGGAATCGCTCGGGTAGCTAAGAAAATTGCTCAGGTGGGTTATGGAATCGCTCGGGTGTCCAAGGAAACTGCTCAGGTGGGGCAAAGAACTGCTCGGGTAGCCAAGGAAACTGCTCAGGTGGGGCGAAGAACTGCTCGGGTAGCCAGAGAAACTGCTCAGGTGAACCCGAAAACTGCTCAGCCCAATAAATTAAATCCATGTCGCACCGAGATTCAAAATCGAAAATAGAATGCACTAAGTAAAAAGAGCAATCATCAAAGAAGCGTAATCACCTAGAAATAAATAGTTTAGCATTGGAGTCTAACTAAAAAGGGGAAATGGACAATGAACTTTCAATTAACAGAAGAGCATGAACAATTACGCGAAATGATTCGTGATTTTGCTATTAATGAAGTGGCACCTACAGCAGCAGAGCGTGACGAGAACGAAGAGTTTGATCGCGCAATTTTTGACAAAATGGCGGAGCTTGGTTTAACAGGCATTCCATGGCCAGAGGAATATGGTGGGGCAGGCTTTGATTATCTTGCGTATGTTATTGCTGTAGAAGAATTATCACGTGTCTGCGCTTCAACAGGGGTAACGTTATCAGCTCATACATCACTGGCAGGTTGGCCAATTTTTAAATTTGGTAATGAAGAACAAAAACAAAAATATCTTCGTCCAATGGCAGAAGGTAAACATATTGGGGCATACGGACTAACAGAGCCAGGGTCAGGATCAGATGCTGGTGGCATGAATACCTATGCAAAACGTGATGGTGATGACTATATATTAAACGGTTCGAAAATTTTCATTACAAATGGTGGAGTAGCAGATACATATGTTGTATTTGCTGTAACAGATCCAGAAGCTAAGAATAGCACATCCGCTTTTATCGTTGAAGCTGGATTTGAAGGCTTCTCAGTAGGGAAAAAGGAGAAAAAGTTGGGGATTCGTTCATCTCCTACAACTGAAATTATTTTTGATAACTGTCGTGTTCCAAAAGAAAATTTGCTTGGGGCTGAGGGAGAAGGCTTTAAAGTGGCAATGACAACACTTGATGGTGGACGTAATGGTATTGCGGCTCAGGCTGTAGGAATTGCACAGGGAGCATTGGATGCAGCGGTTGAGTATGCAAAAGAGCGTGTGCAATTTGGTAAACCAATTACAGCTAATCAAGGTGTGTCTTTCAAATTAGCAGATATGGCTACTCAAATTGAAGCATCTCGACTGCTTACATACCAAGCGGCTTGGTTAGAATCAAATAGTCTACCATATGGTAAAGCATCTGCAATGGCGAAATTAATGGCTGGCGATACGGCGATGAATGTAACGACTGAGGCGGTTCAAATTTTTGGCGGCTATGGTTATACGAAAGATTATCCAGTTGAGCGCTTTATGCGTGATGCTAAAATTACACAAATCTATGAAGGCACGCAAGAGATTCAACGTCTTGTTATCTCGCGTATGCTAACAAAATAATATATGACAGAAAAAGAGAAAAGGCCTCAGGTACAGTCAACAGTTAAAGATGAAAATCTCATCGCCATTCGTCGGGAACAAATGATACAAGGAGCCATCAAGTTATTTAAAGAAAAAGGTTTTCATCGTGCCACGACGAGAGAAATCGCAAAAGCTGCTGGCTTTAGTATCGGTACTTTATATGAGTATATCCGAACTAAAGAGGATGTTCTTTACCTAGTATGTGATAGTATTTATCATCACGCTATGGAGCGACTTTCAAGTTATGAGATAAAAGCAGGGACGATAGAAGAATTAAAAGAGATGATTCGAGAGTATTTCTTGCAAATTGATCACATGGTTGATGAGCTGACAATCATGTATCAAGAAACAAAATCTTTATCAAAAGAAGCGCAGCGCTATGTATTTAGTAAGGAGTTTGAAATGGTTGCCACGTTTGAACGATTACTAAAGCGATGTGTGCAGTCAGGTGAAATAACAATGACCGATAAGCAAATCCACTTGGCAGCCAATAATTTAGTTGTCTCAGGACAAAGCTGGGCGTTCCGAAAATGGGCGCTACATCGACAGCATTCGATTGATGAATTTATTGACATGCAAATAACATTGTTTATTTCAGGTATAAAGGGGTTCTGCTAAGGGGTTGTCGGTAATTGCATAGAGCGACATTGCAATTACCGACTTTTTTTATGAACTGCATAAGGTAGCTCCAGTCTGGGGTGCCTATAACACAAAGGTGTAATTGATTAAGGGGAGAAAGTAGGGATTTCATATGACAAAGGTAGAAGTATATCGTCCAAAAAATCACGTACGTTTTGTTACAGCATCGAGTCTATTTGATGGGCATGATGCTTCGGTCAACATTATGCGACGTATTTTGCAATCTAGCGGGGTAGAGGTTATTCATTTAGGACATAATCGCTCTGTAGAAGAAGTCGTGAATGCTGCGATTCAAGAAGATGCGCAAGGTGTTGCCATCTCATCCTATCAAGGCGGCCATATGGAATACTTTAAATATATGTATGATTTACTGCGTGAAAAAAGTGCCCCACATATAAAAATTTATGGTGGCGGTGGCGGTGTTATTTTGCCACGTGAAATTAAGGAGCTACATGCTTATGGGATTTCAGGGATCTTCTCGCCAGAGGATGGACGTGTTTTAGGTTTGCAAGGGATGATCAATGAACAAATTAAAGGCACTGATTTCCCTACAGCAACAGGTAGTTATCTAGATAAGCTAGAAATGTTAACGACAGAGACACCAGAAATTTTAGCGAATTTGATCACTGCTGCTGAGTCGAATAATGATGATGAAACGAAAAAAATGATAGAAGAGGCTCGTAAGCGCACGAAAGGGACACCTGTTTTAGGTATTACTGGTACTGGTGGTGCTGGGAAATCGTCCCTGACAGATGAGTTAATTCGTCGATTTTTAAAAGAATTCCCAGATAAACGTGTAGCAATTCTTTCAGTCGATCCAACTAAGCAAAAAACAGGTGGCGCATTGCTAGGTGACCGAATACGTATGAATGCGATCTTTAACAATCGAGTATATATGCGTAGTTTAGCAACTCGTGGATCCCGTACGGAGCTTTCCGCTTCAATTGGAGATGTGCTAGATGTCGCTCGTGTTGCTGGCTATGATTTAATCATTGTAGAAACAAGCGGTATCGGTCAAGGGGATGCTGAAATTACAAAATATACGGACCTATCCATGTATGTGATGACGAGCGAGTTTGGTGCTCCAACACAGCTTGAGAAAATTGATATGATTGATTTTGCGGATGTTATCGCTATCAATAAGTTTGAGCGTAAGGGCTCTGAGGATGCGCTACGTCAGGTACAGAAGCAATATCAACGTTCTCGAGAGCTTTGGCATGAATCACTAGATACAATGCCAATTTATGGTACGATTGCTAGCCAATTCAATGATAAAGGTACGAATGCTTTATTTGCTGCACTTGTTAACATTATTAATGAAAAGACAGGCTACAATTGGGAAACAGGGTATGAGCAATTTGCGAAAACGCAAAAGCAGGATGTCATTATTCCGAATGACCGTCGCTATTATTTAAGAGAAATTACAGATACAGTGCGTGGCTATCATAAAAAATCAGAGCAGCAGGTAGCATTTGCACGTCAGCTATTCCAGCTAGAGGGTGCAATTGCTGCGGTGAAAGAAAAGGCTCCTGATGATGCACTTGTCGCATCTCTTACTTCTTTAGCAGAAGGTGTCAGAGATGAACTAACAGCAGAATCCAAACGTATTTTAGATAATTGGCAGGCATTAAAGGAAGCATATGCAGGAGATGAATTTGTCACAAAGGTTCGGGATAAGGAAATTCGAACAATTTTAAAGACGACAAGTCTTTCTGGAACAAAAATTCCAAAGGTTGCATTGCCGAAATTTGAGGACTATGGTGAAATTCTACGCTGGGTTTATAAAGAAAATGTACCTGGTGAATTCCCATATACAGCAGGGGTATTCCAATTTAAACGTGAAGGGGAAGATCCGAAGCGACAATTCGCGGGTGAGGGAACACCAGAACGAACAAATAAACGATTCCATTATCTATCGAAGGACGATGATGCAAAACGTTTATCTACAGCATTTGATTCGGTAACACTCTATGGTGAAGATCCAGATTATCGACCAGATATTTATGGTAAGGTTGGGGAATCAGGTGTCTCTATATGTACGTTAGAGGATATGAAAAAGCTCTATGCGGGCTTTGATTTATGTGCTCCGTCAACATCAGTATCCATGACAATTAACGGTCCAGCACCAATTATTTTAGCAATGTTTATGAATACGGCTATTGATCAACAAGTAAAACTACGTGAGAAAGAACTTAGTCGACCTTTGACAGTTGAAGAATTTACAGAGACACGAGAGCAAACATTACAGGTTGTGCGTGGAACCGTGCAAGCGGATATTTTAAAAGAAGATCAAGGGCAAAATACATGTATTTTCTCAACAGAGTTTGCCTTACGTATGATGGGAGATATTCAACAATACTTTATTGACCATAAAGTTCGTAATTATTATTCAGTATCAATTTCTGGATATCATATTGCTGAAGCTGGCGCAAATCCAATTTCGCAATTGGCCTTTACATTGGCAAATGGCTTTACGTATGTAGAGTATTATTTAAGTCGTGGTATGAATATTAATGATTTTGCACCAAACCTATCATTCTTCTTCTCGAATGGACTTGATCCAGAGTACACGGTTATTGGACGTGTTGCTCGTCGCATTTGGGCAGTGATAATGCGTGATAAGTATAACGCTAATGAACGTGCACAAAAATTAAAGTACCATATTCAAACATCTGGACGTAGCTTGCATGCACAGGAGATTGATTTTAATGATATTCGTACAACGTTACAGGCACTAATGGCATTACAGGATAACTGTAATTCATTGCATACAAATGCCTATGATGAGGCCATCACAACGCCTACGGAAGAGTCAGTTCGCCGTGCGATGGCTATTCAGATGATTATTACAAAAGAGCATGGTTTAGCGAAAAATGAAAACCCATTACAAGGGGCATTTATCGTAGAAGAGCTAACAGATCTTGTAGAAGAAGCTGTTCTAGAAGAGTTTGATCGCATAAATGATCGTGGTGGCGTGCTAGGTGCAATGGAAACACAATATCAACGTGGTAAAATTCAAGAGGAATCCATGTACTATGAAATGTTGAAACATTCTGGTGAGCTACCGATTATCGGTGTTAACACATATTTGAATCCGAATCCACCTTCTGATGCGGATATAGATAATATGGAGATTGCTCGTGCGTCGAAAGAGGAAAAAGAGACGCAAATCCTTAATTTACAGGGATTCTGGAAGCAGCACGAAAGTGAATCAGAAGCAGCAATTACACGCTTACAGGAAGTGGCTGTTAACAACGGTAATATTTTTGCAGAGCTAATGGAAACAGTAAAAGTAGCAAGTTTAGGACAAATTACGAGGGCTTTATATGAGGTAGGCGGACAATATCGTCGTAATATGTAATTTGTAAATGTGCATATCTTCTTACTTATTAGCATTTATTCTATATTAATACAAAATGCTTTTGTAGTTGTAAGTGTCTAGTCTTAGGATTAGGCACTTTTTTTTATTTTCGTTATAATAGAACTGTAAAAAAAGGGGAGGCGCAGTAGAGGATGAAATCAGCTTTTCACTACATCATTATCTTAGCTTTAGTGTTAGGAGTTATTTTCCTGTATAATAAGCAAATTGGCGCTGTTCCTTTACTAATTCTATCTGTATATTTGTTTTACCTCGGGATAAAAAAAATATGTGGTATAAAAAACAGTAATTGAAGCTAGCAAAGAGGATAAAACTTTGTATATAATGGGTATTATGCTTATGATATGGAAAGTTACTTTTGTGCGGTCTTTTTTTGCTGCGCTCCGAAAATAAAGCAATAAAAACGTCCATTGTGATGAGAGAAAGGAAGTGCACGAATTGAATTTTCGTGAAATGACAAAGGAACAATTAGCGGAAGAATCGTTAATTAACTTAGCTTATGTAATTTTAAATGAAAAACGTGCCTCAGTGTCTTTTAATGACTTACTAACAATCCTTCAGGAGCTTGTAGGCTATAGTAATGAAGAAATCAAAGCACGCCTACTACAATTTTACACAGATTTGAATGTAGATGGTCGCTTCTTATACAATCAAGAGACAGGTT
Organism: Lysinibacillus sp. NPDC047702; assembly: GCF_050272555.1. Lineage (NCBI taxonomy): Bacteria > Bacillati > Bacillota > Bacilli > Caryophanales > Bacillaceae > Lysinibacillus > Lysinibacillus sp. NPDC047702. The sequence goes on from NZ_JBNNMG010000006.1 coordinate 29,278, forward strand.
GGGGTCTACGAGAATGGTTTAAAGTTGAGCAAATTGAGGAAGAAACAGCTCCTTCTGTGAAAACTCACAAGAAAAAATCTAAAGCTTCCCTTGACGATGAAGATTTAGATGAAGATTTAGAAGAAGAAGACATCGACTTTGATGAAGATTATGAGGAATTCGTTGAAGAAGAAGATGTTGAGGAAGTCGAAGAGAAAGAAGACATTGATTTTGAAGATGAAGACATAGAGGACATTGATGAAGAAATCGATGAGGACTTTATCGAAGAAGATGACGAAGAAGAATTCGACGATGAAGAGGAAGAAATTTAATTTTCTATCTTTTATGCCCATAGTAAAAATCCTTGACTTCTATCTCGGTTACGTTTAATCTTTTACTTGGGCTCCTTAAAAAAGGAGAAAGACCGTGTATGTAATACGCTCCCCCTGCTAACCTATGCAGGAGGGGCGTTTTTTTGTTGTTAATTTTATCTTCATTCAGCAAATATTTTTGTATCGAAAGCATAGCGGCAGATACAGAAGACTCCCACCTCTACATGTGGTGAGATGAATGCGGTATTGGTTCCTTTTCAGTGGGTGTCCAAACACCTACTGAAATAGAGGAACTCAGTCTAAGAACGCCACGTCCTGTGGCAACAACTGAGTGACCAACATCATGTTGCTGCCGCTGCGTTAGCACTACGCTTTCGCACAAAAAAACATCTGTTGGCCCAAAGCTTCTGGCGGATGTCACGGATTTTCAAAGGAATGAATTGTGCGGGCACAATTCAAAATCCAGACGCAATTACGCCAAGGCGAAATTGATTCAGTTAAACACTCCCAAATTACTACTGACATGAATATAAATGTTCCCAATACTTCATGATGTATAGTAATCGGTGACACTGAATAAATGTTAGAGCAATCAATTTTTAAAAGGAAAGTAGAAAAGAGATAGAAACGATTACAGCTTCGAATCGACTACACTTTTTTGTAGGCATTCTCGGCTTTTCTTATTTTTAGGTATAAGTATTTCTTAACCTTGTCGAGACATTTACGTCAAAATATTTAGTTGTTAACACGGCGTATATGCACTTTTCTTACTTACAATTTTTAGAACATCATAAGGAGGAATTTTTTCATGACAAAGTATATTTTTGTAACAGGTGGGGTTGTGTCATCGCTTGGAAAAGGGATTGTAGCGGCATCTTTAGGTCGTTTATTAAAAAATCGCGGGTTAGAAGTAACAATTCAAAAATTTGACCCTTATATCAATATTGATCCAGGTACAATGAGCCCTTATCAACATGGTGAGGTTTTCGTAACAGATGATGGCGCAGAGGCTGATCTTGACTTAGGTCACTATGAACGTTTCATTGATATTAACCTTGGCAAACATTCTACTGTAACATCAGGTCGTGTTTATCAGTCAGTTTTACAAAAAGAACGCCGCGGTGATTACAACGGTGGTACAGTACAAGTAATTCCTCATATTACAAATGAAATCAAAGATCGTATTCAACGTGCTGGACGCGAAACAAATGCCGATGTTGTTATTACAGAAGTAGGTGGAACAGTAGGGGATATCGAGTCATTACCATTCCTTGAAGCAATTCGCCAAATGAAAACTAACTTAGGTCATAACAATGTCTTGTACGTTCATTGTACGCTTATTCCTTATATTAAAGCAGCAGGTGAGCTAAAAACAAAGCCAACGCAACATTCTGTAAAAGAATTACGTTCTTTAGGTATTCAACCAAACATTATAGTTGTGCGCACAGAGCAAGAGGTGCCTGAAGATATGAAAGAGAAATTGGCTTTATTCTGTGATGTACAGCCACATGAAATTATTGAATCTCGTGATGCTGAGCATTTATATGAAGTGCCATTAAATCTTCATGCACAAGATTTCGATGACATAGTTCTTGACCATTTTGGTATCGAAGCACCAGAGGCAGATATGGGGGAATGGCGTGAGCTTGTAACGAAAGTGAAAAGCTTACCAAATAAACGTAAAGTAGCGCTAGTAGGGAAATATGTTGAACTACAAGATGCTTACATTTCTGTAGTAGAGGCATTAAAACACGCGGGCTATGCATTTAATTCTGATATTGATATTGACTGGATTAATGCTGAGCATGTTAATGCTGACAATGTTACTTCACTATTAAAAGGAGCGAACGCTATTTTAGTCCCTGGTGGCTTTGGTGATCGTGGTGTGGAAGGTAAAATTTTAGCGACACAATATGCTCGTGAAAATAATGTTCCGTTCTTAGGTATTTGTTTAGGTATGCAACTGGCAACAGTGGAATTTGCTCGTAACGTACTTGGCTTAAAGGGAGCACATTCTACAGAGCTTGATGCACAAACAGATTATCCTATTATTGATTTCCTACCAGATCAAAATGATAATGTAGATATTGGTGGTACATTGCGTTTAGGTTTATACCCATGTAAGTTAAAAGAAGGCTCAAAAGCTAAGGATGCTTATGGAAAAGAGCTTGTTTATGAACGTCACCGTCACCGTTATGAATTTAATAATGAGTACCGTGAAGCTATGGAAGCAGCAGGTCTTATTTTCGCGGGTACTAGTCCTGATGGTAAGTTAGTGGAAATAATCGAGTTACCAGATAATGATTTCTTTGTAGCTTGTCAATTCCATCCTGAATTTGTATCACGTCCAAATCGTCCACAACCATTGTTCAGAGATTTTATAGGTGCAACATTTAAATAATGCAAAAGAGTTGTCTCAAATGCTGAGACAACTCTTTTTTTGAAGGCTATTTCAAAACTGCTGCTTTATAATTCTTCGTCATTCAGACCAAGCATTTCATCATAAGCCATTTTAACTGCTTCATAAATAAAAATGGCAGCAATAGCATGCGGAATTACAATACGCTCACCTAAATCATTTGGTAATAAACCACCTCGTACGCGTGTAGAAATATACGTATAGGCTAAATCTGCCAGTGAGTTTTGAGAGTCTGCTACTTCACAAGCAACTGCTGCAAATGGAATAAATTGATCATTTAGTTGTTGTGCCAAAGCAATGGCCTCTTTATCTTCTGCACTACGGGTAAAAATACATACTCGATCAGCTTCTGTAAGCATAGTATCCTTTGACCATGGTACTAGCTTCGTAAAACGTTCTACAGCGTGACATGCATTTAATTCAACCACCTGCATTTCGCCAAAGCATGCGAGATAGACATTGCCTTCTCCGATCCCGGCTTGCGCAAGTAATCGAGCTGTTTCTTCAATAGCGTCCTCTTCACTTTGTATTATTCTTTGTAATAATCCACTTAGTTGTGTTGTAAGAATTTTTGACATAATCCCACCTCAAACAATATTATATGTTTGAAGAGGCTATAAATCAAAAGCAGATAATTTATAATACTAGAAGGTATTAAGATAATAAAGGAGAATAATACATACTAAGGGAAGTTTTTGTGCAAGAATAATAACTCAAAAAGGGCGGAATGAAATGTGAAACGATTACTAATTGTCGATGATCAACAAGGAATTCGTTTGCTTTTGAATGAAGTATTGAAAAAGGAAGGTTATGTTACATATTTGGCTGCTAATGGCATGGAGGCACTAAAATATGCAGAAGAGGACATGGATTGTGTCCTATTAGACATGAAAATACCAGGGATGGACGGTATAGAAATTTTAAAGTGTTTAAAAGAGAAATGGCCACAACTTCCTGTATTTATGATGACTGCCTATGGTGAACTGGATGTCGTTCAGGAAGCATTAGATTTAGGAGCTATTCGATATTTCACAAAACCTTTTGATATTTTTGAAGTACGCGACGAGGTAAATAAAGTATTAAAATCTTAAAAACAGGCAGTGGTTAACACGGCCTGTTTTTAGTAGTAATATTCTAGCGTTTCTTATTCTCATTACTTCCTAAAATATTTAATTTTCAACTGTCTCTATTAAAGATAGCTTGCATAGAGAAGATTAAAGTAGCCATCTTTGTATTGCACTACACTTTCGTGCAGAAAACAGACGCTGTCGCTACGTTGCCCTGCGCTATCAGATAGAAAATAACAGCCCCTGCTATACAGGGGAGAGAACCTTCGTTACGTTGCACTGCACTGCGGTGGCACTGCCGCTACGTTGCACTCCACTTTCGTGCAGAAAATAAAAGCCCCTGCTTTTCAGGGGAGAGAACCTTCGTTACGTTGCCCTACACTGCGGTGGCACTGCCACTACGTTGCACTCCGCTTTCGTGCAGAAAATAAAAGCCCCTGCTTTTCAGGGGAGAGAACCTTCGTTACGTTGCACTGCACTGCGGTGGCACTGCCGCTACGTTGCCCTCCGCTTTCGTGCAGAAAACAGACGCTGTCGCTACGTTGCACTGCGCTATCGCGTAGAAAATAACAGCCCCTGCTTTTCAGGGGCTGTTATTTTTGCTATGATTAAATAGCATATTTATGTAGAAAGAATAGTCCTAAGAGGAGGATTTTTAGTATGGCATTAGTATCTATGAAAGAGATGTTAATTAAAGCAAAAGCAGAAGGTTATGCGGTTGGTCAATTCAACATTAACAACCTTGAGTGGACTCAAGCAATTTTACAAGCAGCAGAAGAAGAAAAATCTCCAGTTATTCTAGGCGTTTCTGAAGGCGCAGGTAAATATATGGGTGGATTTATCTCCGTTGTACACATGGTAAAGGGGTTAATGGAATCTTACGGTACAACAGTTCCAGTAGCAATCCACCTTGATCATGGTTCAAGCTTTGAAAAGTGTAAGGAAGCTATTGATGCTGGTTTCACTTCGGTTATGATTGATGCTTCACATCATCCATTTGAAGAAAATATTGAGATTACTTCGAAAGTGGTTGAATATGCACATTCAAAAGGTGTTTCTGTTGAAGCTGAGCTTGGAACAGTAGGTGGTGATGAGGATGGTGTCATCGGCGGAATCATGTATGCAGATCCAGAGGAGTGCCGTAAAATGGTTGAGTTAACAGATATCGATTGTCTAGCACCAGCACTTGGTTCAGTACATGGTCCTTACAAAGGTGAACCAAACTTAGGCTTCAAGGAAATGGAGGAAATCTCTAAGCTAGCTGATCTTCCATTAGTTTTACATGGTGGTACAGGTATCCCTACAAAAGATATTCAACGCTCCATTTCATTAGGTACAGCAAAAATTAACGTCAATACTGAAAATCAAATTTCTGCAACAAAAGTAATCCGCGAAATTCTTGATAACGATAAAGTTGTTTATGACCCTCGTAAATTCCTTGGGCCAGCTCGTGAAGCGATTAAAGCAACTGTTATTGGGAAAATTCGTGAATTCGGCAGTGCACAAAAAGCATAATTTTTGCATCTAATATGTTACAAAAACATAGATAAATACACATAATATAAGAGAAGTGTTGATGCAACTATCGACCTTCTCTTGTTTTTGAAATCATGGTTTTTTGGTAAAAATTCAATTATATGGCTCGCGATGACAATAGACACTATAGAAATCACTACATTTTGATGTCGAGCCTAAACAGTGATCAGGAGGAAATAATTATGAAATTTTTCATCGATACAGCAAACTTTGAAGAGATTAAAGAAGCACATGCATGGGGGATTTTATCTGGAGTTACAACAAATCCATCATTAGTGGCTAAAGAAGAGAATGTTTCTTTCCATGATCGACTTCGTGAAATTGCAGAGCTTGTAGATGGCTCGGTAAGTGGGGAGGTCATTGCACTAGATGCAGAAGGTATGATCAAAGAAGGCTTAGAATTGGCTGCTATTGCCCCAAATATTACAGTTAAGCTTCCAATGACACCTGCTGGATTAGAAGCATGTCGCTATTTTGCTGACAAAGGTATTAAAACGAACGTAACATTAATTTTTAGTGCAAATCAAGCATTAATGGCTGCTCGCGCAGGTGCTACATATGTATCACCATTCATCGGCCGCCTTGATGATATTGGACAAAATGGTGTAGAACTAATCGAAACAATTGCTGATATTTTCACTATTCATAATATCGAAACGCAAATCATTGCTGCATCTGTTCGTCATCCTCAGCATGTCACAGCAGCAGCACTTGCAGGTGCACATATTTCCACTACTCCTTATAAAGTATTAAAGCAACTTTTTCACCATCCATTAACGGAAAAAGGAATTGAAGGATTTTTAGCGGATTGGAATAAGAGAAAAGGCGAATAATAAGATTATAGAGTGAGCCAATCGCAAAAATTACTTTCCAATCATGAGGGAGAACGCAAAATGGATGTTTATAAAATTACAGGCGAAAATCGTCTAAAGGGTACAATTAAAGTTAGTGGTGCAAAAAATAGTGCAGTCGCCTTAATTCCAGCATCAATTTTGGCGAACTCTCCAGTGACAATTGGAGGGATACCAGAAATTTCAGATGCATGGACATTGAAGGCTTTATTAGAGGAAATTGGTGGGGAAGTTACATTTGAGGATGGTAAAATGACCATTGATCCAACTGATATGATTGCCCTTCCATTACCAAATGGCAATGTAAAAAAGCTTCGTGCTTCTTATTACCTGATGGGAGCTATGCTTGGACGCTTTAAAAAAGCTGTCATTGGTTTACCTGGTGGTTGCTTCTTAGGACCACGCCCAATAGACCAACATATAAAAGGCTTTGAGGCATTAGGAGCAAGGATTACAAATGAGCATGGAGCTATCTATTTACGTGCAGATGAATTAGTTGGTGCAAAAATATATCTAGATGTTGCAAGTGTAGGTGCAACGATAAATATTATGTTGGCTGCTGTCCTTGCAAAAGGGCGTACAGTTATTGAAAATGCAGCTAAAGAACCTGAGATAATTGATGTGGCGACACTGCTAACGAATATGGGTGCCAATATTAAAGGTGCAGGTACAAGTGTTATTCGGATTGATGGTGTTGAGGAGCTTCATGGTACGGAACATACAATTATTCCAGATCGAATTGAAGCGGCTACTTTTATGATTATGGCCGCGGCTGTTGGTGAGGGCATTACTATCGACAACGTGATTCCATTGCATTTAGAGGCAATCATTGCCAAGCTACGTGAAATGGGTGTCAAGATTGACATTGGAGAGGAAAGTATCTTTGTTCCTAAAACTGACCTCAATACGTTACATGCAGTTGATGTAAAAACATTAGTGTATCCCGGATTTCCAACAGATATTCAGCAGCCACTTGCTGTTTTAATGTCTCAGACATTCGGCTCCTCAAAGGTAACAGATACAATCTATACAGCTCGATTTAAGCATATTGATGAACTTCGTCGTATGAATGCCAATGCCCGTGTAGAGGGCAATACAGCTATTATCACAGGTCCTAGTAGATTACATGGCTCAACTGTAACTGCCACAGATCTTCGTGCAGGTGCTGCGCTCGTATTAGCGGGTCTTTTAGCTGAAGGTGAAACAGAAATTCAAGAGATCTATCATATTGAACGTGGTTATAGCTCACTTATTGAAAAATTACGTGATTTAGGCGCTGATATTCGACGTGAAACAATCGTAGCACGTGTAGCAGAGGCAAAGGAATAATGAGAGCTAAAAGTTTTAAACCAAATATGTTACAATAGAGATAATTTGAATGTTTCGGCGAAAGATTTATGCCGATAACGGGAGGCAAAACAATCATGGAACGTAGTTTATCGATGGAAGTAGTGCGAGTAACAGAGGCAGCAGCAATAGCATCCGGGAAATGGATGGGTCGCGGTTTGAAAATTGAGGCAGATGATGCAGCAACGACTGCGATGCGCGCCATGTTCGATACAATTCCAATGCATGCTACAGTAGTAATAGGCGAAGGCGAAATGGACGAAGCGCCAATGCTTTATATTGGTGAGGAACTTGGCTTACGTAATGGAGGTCCTCAAGTAGATATTGCGGTTGATCCATTAGAAGGTACAAATATTGTGGCTAAAGGTACAAATGGTGCTATGACAGTACTAGCCATTGCTGATAAAGGTAATTTGTTAAATGCACCTGATATGTATATGGAGAAAATTGCCGTAGGACCAGAATCAGCTGGTAAAGTTGATATTAACGCTTCTGTTACTTATAATTTATTACAAGTAGCTAAAGCTAAAAATAAAGATATTTCAGACGTGGTTGCTACTCTTTTAGATCGACCTCGCCACCAAGCAATAGTAGACGAGATTCGAGAAGCGGGTGCACGTATTAAATTTATTCAAGATGGTGATGTAGGGGCTGCAATTAATACTGCTTTTGATGAGACAGGTATTGATATCATGTTTGGTACAGGCGGTGCCCCTGAGGGTGTTATTGCAGCTGTTGCATTAAAATGTCTAGGTGGAGACTTCCAAGCGAAGCTAGTACCAGAAGACGAAGAACAGTTAGAGCGTTGCAAACATATGGGTGTTGACGTAGATAAAGTGCTATACTTAGATGACCTAGTTAAAGGTGACGATGCTATTTTTGCGGCAACAGCAGTAACAGATTGTGAGCTGTTAAAGGGTGTTCAGTATAAAGGAGCCTATGCTTTAACGCATTCAGTTGTTATGCGAGCTAAATCAGGAACTGTGCGTTTTGTAGAAGGTCGTCACGCACTTGATAAAAAACCTAGCTATAAATAAAATTATCTTCTAAAATATACCTAGTGCATCTTTTGCGCTAGGTACCTTCTTCTAAATTTAAACCATCCCTTAGTTTCATAAGGCTATGTTATACTTCAGTGTCTTGCACTTGAAGTAATATCCGTAGTTTTGATTTTAGTAAAAGAACGCTGATAGCTATGGAAAATTTAACTTTATAACAAAGCCTTTCGTAAAAATAACTTCCATGATAACCCCATTAAAGTATTATATTTTGAAAAAGACTGGAGTTGTGCATATGTCTGCATTGACAATCGCTCAATTAGAAAACATGACGTTAAAAGAGCTTTACGCCCTTGCACGCCAATACAAAATTTCATATTATAGCAAGCTAACGAAAAAAGAATTAATATTTGCTATTTTGAAAACGCGTTCAGAGCAAGAGGGCTACTTCTTTATGGAAGGCGTACTTGAAATTGTTTCGCAAGAAGGCTTTGGCTTCCTTCGACCAATTAATTACTCTCCAAGTAAAGAGGATATTTATATTTCGGCATCACAAATTCGTCGCTTTGACCTACGTAATGGGGACAAGGTGTCGGGTAAGGTACGTCCTCCAAAAGAAAATGAACGCTATTACGGGCTATTACAAGTGGATGCGGTGAACGGTGAAGATCCTGAAGTAGCAAAAGAACGTGTGCATTTCCCTGCACTCACACCATTATATCCCGATCGACAAATTAAACTTGAGACAACACAACGTAATTTATCGACGCGTATTATGGATTTAGTGGCACCTGTAGGCTTTGGTCAGCGTGGATTAATCGTCGCACCACCAAAAGCAGGGAAAACATCATTATTAAAAGAAATAGCCAATGCCATTACAACCAATTATCCAGAAGCTGAGTTAATTGTTTTACTTATCGATGAGCGTCCTGAGGAAGTTACAGATATTGAACGTTCTGTGAATGCAGATGTCGTAAGCTCTACTTTTGATGAGGTTCCTGAAAATCATGTGAAAGTTGCTGAAATAGTATTAGAACGAGCACGTCGTTTAGTTGAACATAAGCGTGATGTTATTATTTTAATGGACTCCATTACTCGTTTAGCACGAGCTTATAACTTAGTCATTCCGCCAAGTGGTCGAACATTATCAGGGGGAATTGATCCTGCTGCCTTCCATAGACCAAAACGCTTCTTTGGTTCTGCACGTAACATTGAAGAAGGCGGTAGCTTAACAATTTTAGCAACAGCTTTAGTAGATACTGGATCTCGAATGGATGAGGTAATCTACGAGGAATTTAAAGGGACAGGTAATTTAGAGCTTCATCTAGATCGTCAATTAGCAGAGCGACGAATTTTCCCTGCGCTGGATATACGTCGTTCAGGTACTCGAAAAGAAGAGCTTCTTCTTGCACCTGAGCAGCTTGAAAAGCTATGGGCAATTCGTAAAACATTCTCAGACGCACCTGATTTTGCAGAGCGCTTCTTAAAAAAAATACGAACAACCAAATCAAATGAAGAATTCTTTGAAAAATTAAATGAAGATATGAAAAAGGCTACAAAAGGTAAAGGGTTAATATAAAGAGAAACTGCAACCTGTTGGTCATTCTTCATAGATTGTTAGTTATACAAATCATCATTGACTAGAAATAGTTGATGGTGATTTTTTTTGCAAACAAATAATAAGAAATGTGTATTTTTTATATATTATATATGTATTGAAATTGATAATCGTTATCAATATAATGATAGCATATAATTCTAAATTTGAGGAGAAAGATATGAATTATGAGGCCTATATGCTTCTATGGCAAAATGCATATATCAAGTTAAAGCAAATTGATTATGTACAGAATACTTCTGTACGAACGACAAAAGTATTGAAATATAGCACATTATTAATAATTACTGAGGGTGCTGCAGAAATTTTGATTGATGATCAACCTTATTTTGTACAGAGCTTTACTATTTTTCATATTGGAAAATCCCAATCCCTACATATCACGGCAGATAAATTGAGTTATTATCTCATCTACTATAGAGGGGATATAGTTTACTCAGATACATTTATGCAGCATTTACAGATGAAATACCAACCATTCCAAACGATTCTTACCTGTGTACCAGCAAATCCTATCGCTATTCATACTGTACTGCAAGATATGTATATCAAATGGCAGTCGGGTTCTATTCAAGAGCATCTATCAGTAAAGGCTTCCTTTTATGGGCTCATTTATCGTGTTTTTCAAGAGCTTGTTGAGGGATATGGGAAGCCACACGAAATTGATAAAGCGGAAGCAGCTCGTCTATATATTGAGCAACATATTAATGAACCATTATCAATTCAAAAGCTAGCTGATTTACTTAACATTAGTACACGGCATTTATTACGAATTTTTAAGGCCCGTTTTGAAGTTGGTCCTCAAGTTTATTTACAGCAATTGAGAATAGAGCAAGCAAAAAAGTATCTTCTTACCAATCAATTTAGTATTAAAGAAATCGCTATTTCATTAGGATTTGAGGATGAATATTATTTTAGTCGAGCTTTTAAAAAGGTGACAAACATGGCTCCAAGTAATTATAGGCTGAATTATCCATCCAATATGTCCGAAATCACCATTACAATTGAGAACAGTTTTCAATACAATGAGAATCAGCTAGCGCAAGCAAATCGGTTCAAAAATGAAGTAATGATAACAAATAGAATCCAACAACTAAAGCTGCCATTTTTGCTTAAATTATTCGTTTTATTTTCGGCATGTGGTGAGAAGGATAGTATACACCAGACCAGCAGACTTTCAATAAAAAAAGCGATGACAAGAACAGTCATAGATGATAGTGGGCGTGAGGTAGTCATACCAGTGAAGGCTGAACGTATTGTTACAGACTGGTACCTTGGTCAAATTCTAGCGTTAGATGTTGTGCCAGTAGGAGCTGTAACAGCAAATTTAGATTTTGCAGCATTTTTGAAACCATATTACAAAGATGAAGATATTTTAAATATTGGAACAGATGGTAATGTTTCGATTGAAAAGATAGTTGAAATAAAGCCTGATTTAATCGTTACGTGGAATTCAGAAGATGTAGGAAAGTATGAAAAAATTGCACCAACTATAGTATTTTCTGAGACAGCCCATAAAACGGCTGCTGATGAAATTAAGGCAATGGGTGAATATTTAGGAAGACAGCAAGAAGCAGATGCCTTTATCAAAAATTTCGAGAATCGGATAACTAAGGCACAAGAAAAAATAAATGCTGTTGTATCAGAAGAATCCACGTTTACTATATTTGATTTATTCGCAAAGAAAGCCACAGTTGTGGGAAATAAAAGTGTGTCTGGCGGAAGGGCATTATATCAAATTCTTGGAGTAAAACCTCAGGAAAAGGTACAAAATCTTTTCGATACTAAAGACCCTAGTCGTGGACGTTATGAAATCTCCTATGAAGTTGTGGGAGACTATGTTGGGGATTATGTTTTTGTGATAAATTTCTTCAATAAAGAAGGAAAGTTTCCATCAACTTGGACCGATCTAGATGTTGTAAAGAATAGGCAAACAATTCAGTTAGCATCAGAATATTATTTTGCCTCTGATCCACTTTCTGGATTACATCAAGCTGAAGATATAGCTGACAAAATTATGAAGTTTACACTAGCAAAATAATTATTGGGGTTCTACTGATAGTTAGAAATTTTATATACCATTTATGCGGAATAATTTGATGACAAAAAATTAGGGAGGTGGGCTACCTGTTTTAATCAGGTAGCTTATTTACTAGATTTTATTATAAATGAAATTGATAATCATTATCGTTTGAGTTACAATTATCTTTACTTAATGATCCTTTGGTAGCTTGCGGACATTAAAAATAGGAGGATGCATCCATGTTATTACAACGTTTCTTTTCTTATTACAAACCATACAAGGGATTATTTATACTAGATTTTTCCTGCGCAATTTTGGTAGCACTCATAGAGTTAGCCTTTCCAATAGTGCTAAACAAGGTAATCGATGATATTCTTCCTGATGGAGAATTAAAGTGGATTATTATGGCAAGTTCTTTGCTGTTTGGGCTCTATATTTTAAATTCTATTCTGCATTTTATTGTTTCTTATTGGGGACATATGCTAGGCATTAATATTGAAACGGATATGCGAAGGGAAGCTTTCAGTCATGTACAGAAGCTGTCATTCCGATATTTTGATAACAATAAAACAGGGCATCTCGTTTCACGACTAACAAATGATTTAATGGATATCGGGGAGCTAGCCCATCACGGACCAGAAGATATATTCATTGCTATTATGACAATAATTGGGACGTTTGGCGTTATGTTTTATATAGATCCGACCTTTACTATTCTTATATTCTTGCTTGTGCCAATTATTTTAATCTTAACTATTGTTTTTGGAAAGCTTATGTCAAAGGCATTTCGTCAAATGTTTGGAGATATTGCTGATTTTAATGCACGTGTTGAAAATAATGTTAGTGGCATTCGTGTTGTACAAGCCTTCACAAATGAAGAGCATGAAATTAATCGCTTTAAGGTGAATAATGAAAGATTCCGTATGACGAAGTTATTTTCTTATAAAGTAATGGCCTGGAATGAAGCAATCTCAGGAATTTTAACAAAGGTTTTATCATTATTTACTTTGTTTATAGGCGCGTATTTTGTGTTAAATGGCAATTTAACAAATGGTGAATTTATAGCATTCATATTGTTATCTGGTATTCTTTTAGGCCCTATTAATAAAATTAATATGTTTATTGAAAGCTATCCTAAAGGCATGGCAGGCTTTAAGCGATATATTGATTTTCTTGAAACAGATCCGGAAATTGCTGATCGTCCACAAGCGAAGGCAATTAAGGACATTGAAGGAGAAATTACATTTAACAATGTATCTTTTGGCTATACAGAGGACAAGAGAGCTTTAAACCAAATTAATTTAAAGGTTCATCCTGGTGAAACGGTTGCACTTGTTGGTCCATCAGGCGCTGGCAAATCAACAATCTGTAGTCTGCTACCACGTTTTTACGAGGTGAGTGAAGGGTCTATTAAAGTTGATGGAACAGATATAAGAGATTTCAAGCTTCACTCACTACGCTCTCACATTGGGATTGTACAGCAGGATGTATTTTTATTTGATGGCACAATAAGCGAGAACATTGCTTATGGTGATTTAAATGCAAGTGAAGAAGACATATGGTATGCAGCACGACGAGCACAACTAGAAGATGTTATCAAAGCCTTACCAGAAGGAATGGATACATTGATAGGTGAGCGCGGTGTGAAATTATCTGGTGGACAGAAGCAAAGATTATCAATTGCCCGAATCTTCCTGAAAAATCCCAAAATATTGATTTTGGACGAGGCAACATCAGCCTTAGATACAGAAACAGAGCAAGCGATTCAACAAGCATTAAACGAGCTATCAGTTGGGCGTACAACCCTAGTGATTGCCCATCGTTTAGCAACCATTAAGGATGCCGATCGTATCGTCGTTGTGTCGAAGAAGGGCATTATTGAAGAAGGTACACACGATGAATTGATGAATAGCAAAAAAGCATACTATGGACTGTATACAGCACAATTTGGTTTACAAATATAAGATTCATATTGAAGAAATGACTTATCTATCATTTCTTCAATATTTATGTTTAATCATGAAAAAACAGTATGTTTAGAATTTAAAACCTTAAAACATAAAGGAGAGAAATTTGATATGGCAGTCCTTGAAATAGAACACGTTGCTATTGGTTATTCTTCTACTTTAATCGTAGATGATTTAAGTGTAGAAATTCCAAAAGGGCAAATTTCAACAATTATAGGTCCAAATGGATGTGGGAAATCTACTTTATTAAAGGCTGTAGCACGTATGCTCAGAACACAAAACGGCGCAGTTTATTTGGACGGGAAGGCAATTCATCAGTTAAAAACTAAGGAAGTTGCGAAAAGGATGGCAATTTTGCCTCAAACTGCAACAGCACCAGGAGGTTTAACTGTTTTTGAATTAGTATCCTATGGTCGTTTCCCACATCAAACAGGTTTTGGCACTCTACGCAAAGAGGATTATGAATATATTCATTGGGCAATAGATGTTACTGGTTTACGTGAATTCAGTGATCGTCCAATTGAAGCCTTGTCTGGGGGACAGCGTCAACGTGTTTGGATTGCCATGGCATTGGCACAAGGGACTGATATCCTTGTATTGGATGAGCCAACTACTTATTTAGATTTAGCACATCAACTAGATATTCTGCTGCTATTACAAAAGCTGAATAGAGAAGAGGGACGTACAATTGTGATGGTATTACATGATTTAAACCATGCATCCCGTTTTTCTCATTTTATGATAGCGATGAGAAATGGACAATTAATTGTAAATGGGAGTCCTGATGAGGTCATGACTAAAGAAAATCTACAAAAAGTATTTAGTATTGATGCAGAAATGGCTACTTGTCCTTTTAGTGAAAATCCTATTTGTCTGTCTTACCAACTTTATGGAAGAGATGAGTAGTATTCAGTTTTTAGAATTCCAGCAGGAAGGAATAGTAGGATTTATCTTGATTCAGCAGAATACTCCCACCACTATAGGTGCGAGATGAATGCGGTTTTGTTTTTTCTATTTAGCGGGCGTACAAACCCAGCTGAATCAAGATAAAGCCCCAGGCGGATGTCAACGGATTTTGAAGAGGAGCTTTTCGAGAGAGCTCGAAAAAATCCGGACGCAATTACGCTGGGGTGTAATTGATCTTTAAGGAGGAAACACATGGCTACGTCAGCTGAAGGAGTAGAAGGACTCGAAAAATTAGAGGCGCTGCAAAAACGTTCTCATCCAATACGTGCTGTAGTGGCGCTTGTTTTAGGTCTTGTGGTACTAGTATTTGCAATAGCTTTATCAATATCTTTTGGAGCGGCAGATATTTCGCTAAGTACTGTATGGAAGGCAGTTTTTAATTTTTCATCTGATTTAACTGAACATCAAATTATTCATGAAATACGTTTGCCACGAGTATTAGGGGCTGCATTAGTAGGTGCATGTTTTGCAGTTTCTGGTGCTATTATGCAAGGAATGACACGCAATCCATTAGCAGATTCAGGCTTGTTAGGATTAAACGCTGGTGCAGCATTTATGCTTGCAGTCTGCTTTGCATTTTTTCCAGGCTTATCATATATGTATATCATTATGTGGTCATTTTTAGGTGCCGGATTAGGGGTAGCTATTGTTTATGGAATCGGTTCCATTGCTAAAGGTGGCTTAACACCAATGAGACTAGTACTTGCAGGGGCAGCAGTAAGTGCACTCTTAGGAGCATTAGGTGAAGGAATTGCTCTTTATTTTCGTATTGGACAAGATTTAGCCTTTTGGTATGCAGGTGGTGTTTCAGGGACTAAGTGGAGTCATCTGCAAATCATGGGTCCCTGGATACTTGTAGCTATGATTGGTGCACTTATTCTGTCACGTTCAATTACGTTATTAAGTTTAGGAGAGGAAATTGCAATTGGATTGGGACAGCGTACAGGAGTCATTAAAGTATGGGGTATGATTATCGTGCTTGTTTTAGCGGGTGCGGCTGTTTCTGTTGTCGGTGCAGTTGGCTTTGTAGGATTAATTGTTCCGCATTTAACAAGATACATAGTAGGACATGATTATCGTTGGATTATTTCCTGTTCAGTAGTATATGGTGCACTACTTGTTGTGCTGGCTGATTTTATTGCCCGTATCATCAATCCTCCATATGAGTCGCCTATTGGAGCATTAATTGCCTTTATTGGTGTACCGTTCTTCCTATACTTAGCACGTAAAGGAGGAAAAGAACTTTGAATCATAATAGTTATTTAACCGCTAGTCAACAAAAGACAAGGAAAAAAAATCTTTTCGTTTTAAGCATCTTAACTATATTAATTATTATTACTTTTATTATCAGTATGAATACAGGGGTCATTAAATTAACACCTATGGAGGTTCTACGTACTCTATTTGGTCAGGGTGATGCACAGCAGCAGCTTATTTTATTTGAATTTAGACTTCCACGTATTGTCATTGCTGTGTTAGTGGGAATGGGGTTAGCGATCTCAGGAGCTATCTTACAAGGAATTTCAAGGAATGCTTTGGCAGATCCTGGTATTCTTGGTATCAACGCTGGTGCCGGACTTGCTGTAATGTTATTTATTTCCTTCTTTCCGGCAACGGCAGCAGCCCCCGTTTTCCTGCTTCCAGTATTAGCCTTTGTTGGATCAGGTATGACGGCAATTCTTATCTATGCACTTTCTTATAAACGTCATGAAGGAATCACACCGATGCGCTTACTTCTTACGGGGATTGCTGTAGCAGCAGGTATTAGTTCAGCAATGATTGTACTTACGCTCCGCCTTTCACCTGAAAATTATCAATTTGTGGCAACTTGGCTTGCAGGTAGTATTTGGGGCTCGAATTGGAAGTTTGTTTTATCATTATTGCCTTGGCTCGTTGTATTGCTTCCTTTTGTTTATACAAAGTCACGTGTATTAAATGTCTTGAATTTAGGTGAATTAACCGCTGTTGGTTTAGGTGCTTCGATTGAAAAGGAACGTCGCTGGCTATTAGCGGCATCTGTCGGTTTAGCAGGAGCAAGTGTTTCAGTCAGCGGAGGAATTGGCTTTGTTGGGTTAATTGCGCCACATTTAGCAAGACAACTTGTAGGGGCAAAATATCAAATTTTACTTCCTGCCTCAGCATTAGTTGGCGGTTTACTTGTACTAATGGCAGATACGATTGGCCGATCCTTACTTGAACCTTCTGAAATACCAGCAGGGATAGTTGTTGCTGTTTTAGGAGCACCATACTTCTTATACTTATTAGCTCGATTAAAACAGTAAATATATAGAAGCTAGTTAACTAGATAAAAATAAGAGTAAATTGGAATGGAGGATTATAGAGAAATGAAGGAAGAACTGTATGATGTGACGATTGTTGGTGGTGGTCCGGCAGGGCTCTATACGGCTTTTTATAGTGGAATGCGGGATTTAAAGACGAAGATTATTGAATATAGCTCTCAGCTTGGGGGCCGTATGTTAATCTATCCTGAGAAAATGATATGGGATGTCGGTGGCGTACCGCCAATTTTAGGTGGCCAGCTAATTGAGCATTTAATAGAACAGGCGAAAACATTTGATCCAACCATTGTGTTCAATCAGAAAGTTGAGCATTTAGAAAGACAAAATGATGGTACATTCATTTTGACGTCATCAACAGGTGAAAAGCATTATTCGAAAACAGTTATTTTAGCTGTTGGATACGGTGTCCTTTCCATGCAAAAGCTTGAAATAGAGGGTGCTGATAAATATGAAGTAACGAATTTGCATTATACTGTGCAGGAACTAGAGATATTCCGCAATAAACATGTTTTAATTTCTGGTGGTGGTAATTCTGCCGTGGATTGGGCAAATGAGTTAGAGCCAATTGCTGCCAGTGTAACTGTTGTTCATCGACGTGATGAATTTGGTGGACACGAAAAAAGTGTCTTAAAAATGCGTGAATCCTCAGTATGTTTAAAAACACCATTTGAAGTAGTTCAGCTACATGGAGATGGTGAATTAATTCAATCTGTTTCGATAGAAAATAAAGAAACTGGCGAAATTGAACGTATCGAATTAGATTCAATCATCGTGAATCATGGCTTAAAATGTGACTACGGTGCACTTGAAAAATGGGGATTAAGCATTGAGGATGGCGTTGCGATTGTCAATGAAAAACGTGAGACGAACATTGAAGGAATTTATGGAGCAGGCGATTTTGTAGATCATCCTAGTAAGGTTCGATATATAGCAGGTGCATTTACGGATGGTATATTAGCGTTAAATAGCGCAAAGCTGTATTTAGACCCAGATGCACCAAAAGTCGCGTATGTTTCATCTCACAATATTCGCTTTAAAGAACGTAATAAAAAAATAGGTTTGGTGGATAATGATTATCGTGAAGTACAAGGATAATTATATAAGATAAATTTTTTTACTTGAAATATTTTTTAAGGATATGCTATACTTCAAAAGTATGCAACGTGTACATATTTAGCCGACATATTCGGGCTATGTAAGGTACAGTTCGATAATACTCTGTTCCAGATGGTTCAGGGCGAGAGGAGAAAACGAATATGAAACAAGGAATTCATCCAGACTACAAAGAAGCAACAGTAACTTGCTCTTGTGGGAATACTTTCAAAACTGGTTCAGTAAAAGAAAACATCGTTGTCGAGTTCTGCAACGAATGTCACCCATTCTATACTGGCCGTCAAAAATTCGCGTCTGCTGATGGTCGCGTGGATCGTTTCAACAAAAAATACGGTCTTAAAAACTAATGTTAGTTTAATACCTGCCAAGCATGTGCTTGGCAGGTATTTTTTTCAGTATATGAATGAACACGTTGATGCAAGTCTTTTCAAGAATCTGGATCGACTAGAAGAAAGGGAGAAGACAACATGGCACAGCTATATTTTAAGCATGGCGCAATGAATAGTGGAAAGTCCATCGAAATTTTGAAAGTTGCGCATAACTATGAAGAACAACAAAAACCTGTCATGATATTTACATCAGGCTTAGATACACGAGATGAAGTGGGTTTTGTTTCAAGTAGAGTAGGCTTACGTCAAGAAGCTATACCTGTTTATGATGATACAAACATATTTGAGCTCGTGGAAAAAAATGCAGTAAAACCATACTGTGTACTTGTTGATGAAGTACAATTTTTAAAAAAGGCACATGTTTTACAGTTAGCAAATATTGTGGATGAATTAGACATTCCTGTTATGGGCTTTGGTTTGAAAAATGATTTTCAAAATGAGTTATTTGAAGGCAGTCAGTACATGCTTACATATGCAGATAAAATTGAAGAAATGAAAACCATTTGCTGGTTCTGCCATAAAAAAGCAACGATGAATTTACGTGTTGATGAAAGTGGAAAGCCTGTGTATACAGGTGATCAAATTCAAATTGGTGGTAATGATTCCTACTATCCAGTTTGCCGAAAATGTCACGCGCATCCACCGCTATAACACACCCAAGTTGAGAGCTAAGAAAAAGTAGCATACATGCGAAAATTTCCTTATACTAAGTAGTGGAAATCAATTGTGCCCCAGCAATTTGCGTCTGAATTTTTTGAGCGACTATCTGGGAGCTTTATTTTGATTTAGTCGAGGTTTGTACGTTCGCTGAATAGGGAAAAAATCACAGCCATTTATAGGGGCGGAAGTATTCTGTACCTGACGCTTTGCTATCGGTACAAAACATTTGCTGCTGTCGCTACGCTTTCGCACAGTATAAATTTGCTGAATCAAGATAAAGAATGTTCATTAAGCTAAAATGTATTAAGTTTCTTTTTGACAAGAGAAAAGAAGAAACTTCTAAAAAACTAAATAGAGGTGAAATCCATGTTTGATCGATTACAGGCAGTAGAGGATCGTTATGAAAGGCTAACAGAGCTTTTAAGTGATCCTGATATTGTGAATGATAATAAAAAATTACGTGAATTTTCCAAAGAGCAATCAGATATCCAGGAAACTGTAGATACTTATCGAGAATATAAAAATGTAAAAGAGCAAATAACTGATGCGCGTGAAATGCTAGATAGCGAAAAAGATCCTGATATGCATGAAATGGTGAAAGAGGAATTTAATCTATTAAAAGCACAGCAGGAAGAACTTGAAGAACGTTTACGCATCTTACTAATTCCAAAAGACCCGAACGATAATAAAAATGTTATTATGGAAATTCGTGGTGCAGCAGGTGGGGATGAGGCGAATATTTTTGCGGGAGATTTATTCCGTATGTATTCTCGCTATGCGGAGACACAAAGCTGGAAAATTGATATTATGGAGGCTACTCCAAACCCTATGGGTGGTTATAAAGAAGTGATCTTTATGATTAATGGACAAGGTGCTTATTCCAAATTCAAATTTGAAAATGGAGCCCACCGTGTACAACGTGTCCCTGCTACAGAATCACAGGGCCGTATCCATACATCAACGGCAACAGTAGCATGTTTACCTGAGGTAGAAGAAGTAGACGTTGAAATTCATGAAAAAGATATTCGCGTAGATACATTCGCATCTTCTGGTGCAGGTGGTCAATCCGTTAATACAACGATGTCTGCAGTTCGTATGACCCATTTACCAACAGGTGTTGTAGTATCGATGCAGGATGAGCGTTCTCAAATTAAAAACCGTGAAAAAGCGATGAAGATTCTCCGTGCTCGTGTTGCTGATATGTATATGCAAGAAGCACAAAAGGAAATCGATATCACACGTAAATCTGCTGTAGGTTCAGGCGATCGCTCTGAGCGTATTCGCACTTACAATTATCCACAAAACCGTGTAACAGACCACCGTATTGGATTAACAATTCAAAAGCTAGATCAAATCGTCGAAGGTAGACTTGACGAAATTATTGATGCCCTTATTTTAGAGGAGCAAGCATCCAAGTTAGAGCGTTTAAATGATGATCTATAAAAATGTGATGGAGGCCCTTGCATGGGCTTCTTCTTTTTTAGTGGATAATGGTCGAGAGGAAACGGCAGCACGTATTGTGATGCAGCATATTATAGGAACTAGTTACTCAGAAGTAATGCTGCATCTTCAGGATTTGCTAACAATAGAACAACAAGTGAAATTTAAGAAGCTTATTGAGGAGCATGCGAGTGGTCGCCCTGTGCAGTATTGTGTTGGCAGTGAAGAATTTTATGGACGCTCATTTATTGTGGATGAATCAGTGTTAATTCCTAGACCTGAAACAGAGGAGTTAGTACTTGGAACAATTAATCGCTTAGACAAACTCTTTAATCAACAAACAGTAAAGCTAGTTGATATTGGAACAGGTAGTGGAGCAATTGCTATTTCTATGAAGCTCGAATGTCCAGAGCTTTCAGTGGTAGCTACTGATTTATCTGAGAAGGCACTTATAACTGCACAAAAAAATGCTGAAAATCTAGCAGCTACTATTGATTTCAGATTGGGTGATTTAACAGCACCCCTTATAGGCGAACGATTCGATGTCGTTTTATCCAATCCTCCTTATATTGCCTTTGATGAAGCAAAGGAGATGTCGAGCATTGTACTAGAACATGAACCACATAGTGCCCTTTTTGCGGAGGAAGAGGGACTTATTTTATATAGAAAGCTGGCTGAACAACTACCAGCCATTATGAATAAACCTGCACTTATCGGACTAGAGATTGGTTATACACAGGGGGAGCATGTCGCTAAGTTCTTTAAAGATAGTTTTCCACAGTCTACAATATCAATAGAAAAAGATATTAATGGTAGACCTCGAATGATTTTTTGTGAAATACATGTATAAAGTATCTCCTTCTTGCCAACAATGTTGAGCAAGGAGGGATTTTTATGTTAAATGAATACAAGATTATTAGATTACCTAAACAGAATATTTTACTAGCTTTTGCTAGACTAGTATTAATAGCTATTGTTTTACAACTATGTATTTTATATATTCCATCATTAGTAGGATTTGCTAAGGAAAATACGAATCAACAACAAGAACAAGATTTTCGTATAAGAGTAATTGCAAATAGTAATACGGCACAGGATCAGCTTGAAAAAGAGCTTCTTGTCAAAGATTTAAAACAATATTTTATGCAAGCAACTGCTGCTACAATTGTGGATAATGAGCAAATACAGTTATTAAAGAGGGAAATTGAAGCACAAATAAATAAAAATTATCCACAGCTTGATACACAAGTTCAGCTTGGGGATAATTTATTTCCACCTAAGAGACAGAATGCTGTTCTCTATCCACAAAACATGTATCATTCAATTGTTGTGAAGATTGGGAATGCACGAGGGGATAACTGGTGGTGTAGCATATTCCCATCAATTTGTGAACCAGACAAGGACGAAGAGCCAGAAGAAGAAAAGGAAGAGGTTACATTTTTTATCTGGGAATGGCTAAAAGGTTTTTTTGAATAAATTGTGCACAAATTCAGATAACTTATACACAATTTCAATAAAGTTATTAACAATATGTGGATAATTCAGTGAAAATGAATAATTGAAGGAAGGTTTTAATCATGGAAACCGTTTACAAGGTTGTGGACAGTAATGTGAATAGTCAGATAAATTATACACAGGCTGTGGATATCTTAAATGCAGGGGAGGTAGTAGCTTTTCCAACAGAAACGGTATATGGTTTGGGTGCGGTTGCAACAAATGACGAGGCAGTTAAAAAAATATTTGAAGCAAAAGGTCGCCCTTCAGATAATCCATTAATCGTCCACATCGGTACGAAAGAGGAAGTTGAGCTTTATATTGAACATATTCCAGAAGTAGCTAAAACATGTATGGAGCTATTCTGGCCTGGGCCACTGACACTTGTTATGCAAGTAAAGCCAAATATGCTGGCGAAAAGTGTGACAGCCGGGCTTGATACTGTGGGTATTCGTATGCCAGATCATCCAGTTGCGCTCTCATTACTTCGACAATTAAAAAAACCACTCGCTGCACCTAGCGCTAATCGTAGTGGAAAGCCAAGCCCTACGGAAGCAATTCATGTTCAGGATGATTTGGGTGGGTACATACCTTATATTTTAGATGGTGGTTCTACAGGAATCGGGTTAGAATCCACAGTAGTGGATGTTACACACGAGCCACCAGTTATTTTACGACCAGGTGGAATTACAAAGGAAATGCTAGAGCTTGAGATTGGTCCGGTTATTCAGCCAACCAAAAATGAGCAAAACTTAGTATCTACACCAAAAGCGCCTGGTATGAAGTATACGCACTATGCTCCGAATGCCCCTGTATTATTAATTGACTGTGATGAGGAGAAAGTGAAGAAGGCTGTACAGCAATTACAAGAACAAGGGCAAAAGGTTGCACTGCTTGCCCCTGATAACTTTAGGGGCATCAAGGCAGATTTCTATTTCTCAATCGGGGCAGCACATCGTAAAGAAGAAATGGGTGCTACATTGTACCATGCATTAAGAGCATGCGATAAAACAGCAGCTACCATTATATTAGCAACTACTACTTCATCTGAAGGGGTGGGTGCCGCAATTATGAATCGATTAGAAAAGGCTTCTGGTGGGAAATGGTACACACCTTAAAAATGAATGAATAAGCATGCTAGTTATTATTTCTGGCATGCTTATTTTTTTTGTAGAAGAATAGATAGAAATGTATCTTTATACAAGGAAATATCTATTAAATAATGATGATAATACTGTATTTTCGAGCATAAAATGATAAAATATTAGTGAGAGAAGGAGTGCTTTCTTGCAGGTCATACTTGCAGGTATCTTAACGTCTATTGATGTAATTGGTCTATATGTCTTAATTCCAAATATCAGATATAAACTCTTTTTGTCAGTGTGGACGGCTGCTTTGCATATGCTATTCCCGTTATTGGGTTTTGAATTAGGAAGCTATTTAGCTAATTTGCTGTTAGAATGGGGACAATGGATTTCAAGTATTTTATTATTTGGGATTGGAATACATTTACTTCTGTTTTCACATAAGAATGAAAAAGTAACAATTTCACCGATACTTTTAGCTGTGACTGCAAGCCTAGATACCTTTTCAGTAAGTGTTTCTTTTGGTATGCTAAACTTAGAGGAAAAATTATTTATTGTTAGTGCAGGTGCAAGTGCCCTTATTTGCTCTTATGGGTCTTTAGTCATCGCTAATAAAAGTCAGGTATTTTTAGGTAGTAAGATTCAAATTATTGCAGGTATTATTTTTATCATAATGAGTATTTTAGCTATTCAACAATAGAAGAAAATAGAATGGAAGGTGATAAGTGTGAAAATACTATTTGTTTGTACCGGGAATACTTGTCGCAGTCCAATGGCAGAGGCTATTTTAAAACATCAACAGATTGCTAATGTTGAAGTTCAATCAGCAGGTATTTTTGCGATGCCTTATGCAGAAATGTCCGCACATGCGCAACAAGTATTAAATGAAGCGAATATGATACATCGACATTCAGCTACACAGCTTTCCATTACTGAAATAGAATGGGCAGATTTAATTTTAACAATGACAACAACTCATAAAGATACAATCATTACTCAATATCCAAATACAGAACACAAGGTTTTTACTTTTAAAGAATATATAATCGAAGGTAGTATGGAAAATGTTGTAGATCCTTATGGTGGAAGTAAAGAAATATATGAAGCAACATTTGTAGAATTGAAAGAATTGGTAGAACGATTAGTAAAAAAACTTGAAAAGAATTGAGGGTCGCTATGAATAAACAGTTTGGATTACGTCTTAAACTAGCACTATTTGTCGGTATTCTTGCACTAATCACCTACAGTATTAGCTTTATATTCATCGAATTTTTACAGCCTACCTTCTTTCCAGAGATTAATCGTAAACTGTTTGAAATTGTTACTTATCTACTAGGTATTGTGTGGTCAGGTATTTTGGCTTGGGTATTCTGTGGAGTCTTAATCAAACCATTACAGCAGCTAGAATTATCAGCATCACGTGTAGCAGAAGGAAAAATAGGGCAAGATGTAGAATTGCCGAAAACAAATGATGAGATTCGTTCTGTTGCAGAGGCATTCCAGCAAATGGTATTAAACTTACGACAAATGGTTGAAAGTATAGATCATAATTTCCAGCAAACAAATCAATCGATTATTCAATTATCCGATGAGGCAGCTATTGCTACGAAAAAAGCAGAAGGTATTGCCTCTACGGTAAAGCACATTTCTACAGGGGCAGAGGCCTCTGCTATAGCAGTACAGGATACAGCTGAAGCCATTGAAGACGTACGAGCGCTTGCCACAGAAGTAAATAGTAGAGCTGAAGCATCGGCAACGCAAACTAAAGAGATTTTACATAATCTTGCAAATACGACAATGGCCATTGAAACGCTAGTTAATAGTATTCAACAAATCGCTACTGGTAACAATGAAGCATTAGAGAGCATTAAAGCCTTAGAAGATAATGCTGGACAAGTGGAGCGTATCATTAGTTTAGTAGGTGATATTGCAGCACAGACAAATTTACTAGCATTAAATGCTTCCATTGAGGCAGCCCGTGCTGGTGAGCATGGTAAAGGCTTTGCTGTTGTTGCTGAAGAGGTTCGTGGTTTGGCTGATGAAAGCGCCAAAGCGGTACAAGGTATTACAAGTTTAATTCAATCCATGCAGCAAAATGTGGAGATTGTTGTTAAACAAATGAATCAACAAGTGGCTTTTGCAACGAAGGAAGCTGCCCGTGTGTCAGAAACAACAACAGCAGTAGAGGGGATGTCTTCGAGTGTGCATGGGATGGCCACAGCTATTGTAGAAATATCTTCACTAATAGAGCAGCAAATGCACAATATTGAAACAACAGCTCGTCAATCTCAAGAAGTTGCTGCTATTGCGCAAGAAACGTCAGCGGGGGCACAGGAGGTTCGCGGGGCAGCGGAAGAGCAAGCATATGCTATTGAACAGGTGGAGCAATTAGCACAGGGCTTAAAGAAGCAATCGGAAGAACTGCATAAAATGATTCAACAATTTGATAGACAAGCATAAATGGGATTTTAGACTGTAGTTCAACTCGGGTGAGTATCGAGTTTGCTACAGTTTTTTTATTATGGCTTGAAAGTGAAGGATAGAACAGCAAAAGTAATGGATAGAATCGTCAAAGTGATGGATAGAATGGCTAAAGTAATGGATAGATTAACATAAAGTGTCGAAGTGAACATCAAACCAAGGAGGGAGGCATTACATTATGCCGTGCTCACATTGAATACAGGACCGTTCTTTATTGTTAACTTTAGTAATACATAGGAAACATACTAATATAGTATGTCCACTGTAATTAAAAAGGTAAAAAAACTATAGAAGATAGAATATTACAACAAAGGACTGGTATCCGAATTTAGAAGAATAATATTCTAGTTTTCTTTGAAAAAATGACTTTAAAAGTGAATAATTTTAAAGTAGTTTACAAGAAATGTTCGTCTTTCAGGAGAAATCAGCATAAAAATGCAAGAAAAATCATGTTATTCTTGTGATAGAAGTGGTACACTAGTGTTGACTATAAATTCGAAATGAGGGAACCCAGTGAGAATAGCAATTTCTTCTGATCACGGAGGCAATAACTTACGTCGTGAGATTATGCAGCTGTTAGATGAGCTAAATATTAGCTACGAAGATTTTGGTCCACAATCTGCGGATTCAGTAGACTATCCTGATTATGCAAAACCAGTCTCAGAAAGTGTTGCTAGCGGGGAATTTGATAAAGGTATTTTAATTTGTGGCACAGGTATTGGTATGTCCATCGCTGCAAATAAAGTGAAGGGAATTCGTTGTGCTTTAGTGCATGATGTATTTAGCGCAAAGGCAACACGTTGCCACAATGACTCAAATGTTTTGACTATGGGAGAACGTGTGATAGGCCCTGGTCTTGCACGTGAAATTGTTCAAACATGGCTTGAAACAGAGTTTGAGGGTGGGCGCCATGCTCGCCGTATTGAAAAAATTAGTGAACTTGAACAATAATGAAAGCTAATTATTACACATGACACTTGTTTATGTGTGATTTCTAATTAGATATCTAAAGGAGCTGAGCATAGTGGTTATACAACAAGTACGGACACATTTGACTCAGTTGCTCAGTGAATTTGAAGAGCAGGTAACCTTACGACCAAATACTATTTTTGTCGTAGGCTGCTCAACATCTGAAGTGATTGGTCAGAAAATTGGCACAGCGGGTGCACTTGAAATTGCAGAGGCGATATTCGAGCCTCTTCAAGCATTTGCAAAGAAACATCAGCTACATTTAGCATTCCAAGGCTGTGAACATATAAATCGCGCTATTACAATGGAAGCAACAATCGCAGACCGTTTAGGCTATGAACCAGTATCTGTGGTTCCCGTTCGGACAGCAGGTGGCTCAATGTCTGCTTATGCCTATACACAATTTGACAATCCAGTTGTTGTGGAAACAGTAAAGGCTAGTGCAGGAATTGATATAGGTCAAACATTAATTGGTATGCATTTAAAGGCAGTAGCTGTCCCAGTTCGTACATCGGTGCGAATGGTAGGAGAAGCGGTTGTAACAATTGCTACAACACGTCCGAAGCTAATTGGCGGAGAACGTGCAGTATATAAATAATATTACCTCTCTTTTATAGTGGTAAATATAAATAATGATCATACTAGGAGGCTTTTCAAACATGGCATTCGAAAAATTAGCAGTACAAGACAAAGCAGTTTTAGAGGGAATCCTTGCAGAAAAAAAACGTCAACAAGCAAATATTGAGTTAATCGCATCAGAGAACTTTGTTTCTGAAGCTGTAATGGAAGCACAGGGCTCTGTTCTAACAAATAAATATGCTGAGGGTTATCCAGGTAAACGTTATTATGGTGGTTGTGAACATGTAGACGTGGTAGAGGATATTGCGCGTGACCGTGTAAAAGAAATCTTTGGCGCCGAATATGCAAACGTGCAGCCACATTCTGGTGCACAAGCAAACATGGCAGTATACCACACAATTTTAGAGCCAGGTGACACAGTTCTAGGTATGAACCTTTCTCATGGTGGTCACTTAACACACGGATCTCCTGTAAACTTCTCAGGTATTCTATATAATTTCGTAGAATATGGTGTAACAAAAGATACTCAAGTAATTGATTATGAAGATGTACGTCAAAAAGCTTTAGAACATAAACCAAAATTAATTGTTGCAGGTGCATCAGCTTATCCGCGTGAAATTGATTTTTCAAAGTTCCGTGAAATCGCAGACGAAGTAGGAGCATACTTTATGGTTGATATGGCACATATCGCTGGTTTAGTAGCTACTGGAGAACATCAATCACCAGTGCCATACGCTGATTTTGTGACATCGACAACACATAAAACATTACGTGGTCCACGTGGTGGTTTAATCCTTGCCTCGAAAGAATGGGAGCAAAAGCTAAACAAATCTGTATTCCCAGGCATTCAAGGCGGTCCTTTAATGCATGTTATCGCTGCAAAAGCAGTAGCATTCGGTGAAGCTTTACAGCCAGAATTTAAAGAATATGCAAAACAAATTAAAGCGAATGCCAAAGCATTAGGCGAAGTATTAGTGGCTGAAGGTGTTGAAATTGTATCTGGCGGTACAGATAACCATCTATTACTTCTTAATGTGAAATCCCTTGGCTTAACAGGTAAAGTAGCAGAGCATGCACTTGATGAAGTTGGGATTACAACAAATAAAAATACAATCCCTTACGATACAGAATCTCCATTTGTTACTTCTGGTATCCGTATTGGTACACCTGCTGTTACATCACGTGGTTTCAAAGAGGAAGACATGAAAGAAGTTGGCGCTATTATTGCAGCAGTTCTAAAAAATCCAGAGGATGAAGCTGTGAAAGCTGAAGCGAAAGCTCGTGTTAAAGCTCTAACTGACAAACATCCTTTATACGCATAATTATTAATCGGGGTTGTGTTTAAAGTGGAATAATTCACTTTAAACATAGCCCTTTTGATTTGTAAAATAAGGCTAAAACTGTAAGAAGTATCTTTTTTTCTAACATAAAAATAAAATCCTCTTATTTTTGAATTAATTTACATAAACTGATTAGAAAAAGATATAGTATAGTGGGTCGAGGACAGATACTGTCCTAATAAAGAAGAAATTTTTATAAAAGTGACAATTTATTGAATTTTTATGTACAATGTAAGAAAGAAGAAGTGATAGAGACGGGAGGGGTTGGATGGTTAATAAATTGATGGACATACAAAATGAAATATTGTTAAGCACAATTCGTAAATTAGGTGATAATTCAAAAGAAAGCTACGTTATTTTTGATGTGAAAAATAATCATAAAATATTGGAATGTAACGATTCTTTTTGTGCGCTAACAAACACTACACATTCACAAATTGCAGATAATGATTACTTTTCATTGCTATCAAATGAGGAACAGCAAGCATCTATTGAAATGATTAAGCAGAAAATACATAGCGGGGTCATGGTACAAGCAAAATTACACCATAATTGCTTGGACAAACCCCCTTTTTGGGCTGAAATACAAGCGCTGCCATTTCAAAATAGTAAAAATGAAACATTATATGTACTATTACTTGTGAAGGACGTTACGTATTACCACACTGAAGATTTTTTAATGCGCCTTGAAAAAGCTATGTATGAAGCAATCGAAAAGGACAATCCTTTTGATAAAAAGATGAGCATTATTTGTAGTGGTTTAGATGAATTTTTTATGCCGAATATTGTAAGTATGGTGCTAGTTAAAGCAGAATCAAATCAATTACAAGTTTTTACAGGTAATAGTAAAGTAAAAGGGATGTCAGAACGCTGTGAAAGCAAAAATCTTTACGACCAAGTTATACAAGAGGGGAAATCTATTTTCGCCACAAATTTGGATGATATTGATATTCCATTAGAACATAAAAACTTTGCCAATGCCTCTAAAAAGACAGCTGGATGGTTTGTACCGATACGAAATCAACAACAGCAATCAATAGGGTTGTTTGCAATATTTTTAAAGCCTCATCCTAGTGACCAAGAGTTTTTTGAAAACATGTTTGGTAAAATTGGTTCATTGGTGGCGCTGGCGTATTCTTATGCAAAGACACAGAAAATGATATGGGATTTAGCTTATATGGATATAACTACTGGGCTACCAAATCGACACAGTTTCTTAAATAAAGTAGAGAAAGATAAAGAACGTGGTCAAAACGGTTATATTAAAATCTTAAAACCAAGTGAATTTCCTCAAATTGTTGAGCTATATGGCCGGGAAGCAGGAGATGAGCTGTTAAGACAAATTGCAAAACGTTTAAATGAAGACAAAGATGAGTATTATGAATATATTGCTAGATTCACAAGTACTAGTTTAATTCTTTCAAGTGTGACATCTCAAACTACTTTTCAAAATTATGAGAAACGTATTAAAGAAATCATTCGTCAGCCTTTTATCGTCGGTGGAAAGCAAATCTATATAACATTGAAAACAGGCATTGCTTTTTATAATGATGATATAAAAATTGCAGATGCTATTCGCTTTGCAGACAATGCACTATCCTTTGCAGCTAATAAACCAGGTACCCATATGGAAATTTTTACCCAAGAAAGAAATGATGTCCTTGAACAGCAAATGACCGTGTTAAATCATTTGGCACAAGCGTTAAAAAACAAGGAGATATCTGTAAACTTACAGCCAAAGGTTGATTTACGTACTGGAGAAATTCAAAGTATTGAAGCACTTGCTCGCTGGATTTCTCCAAAACTTGGTTTTGTGTCACCAGCAGTTTTTATTCCTGTTGCAGAAAATGCGGGAAAAGTGCGAGAAATTGATATTCAAATATTAGAGATGGTTCTTTCATGGTTAGCCGAACGTAAGAAAATGGGGAAAAATTTAGTAAGGGTAGCGGTAAATATTTCACCAGATCATTTTTATTATGCTCACTTTGTTCAAGACATTGTAAATTTAGTTCAGCAATATGATATTGATCCAAACTATATCATATTAGAGGTGACAGAAAATATTGGCTTAGTCGATTTTCAATCAGCCTTCGCCATCATCCAGGAATTGAAGAGCTATGGGTTTAAAACATCAGTAGATGATTTTGGCACAGGTTTTTCATCGCTAAGCTATTTACAAAGACTGCCATTTACAGAATTAAAAATCGATCGAAGCTTCATCAATGCTATTAATGATGCAGCTACGCTTGCAATTGTCCGTTCTATTATACAATTGGCTTTAAATCTAGGGATGACCTCGGTGGCTGAAGGAATTGAAAACGAGGAGCAGGTTGAAATATTACGTGCACTTGGTTGTACTGTGGGACAAGGATATTTTTATTATAAACCTATGCCTATTGAGCAATTAGATAAAATACTAGATGAATAATCGCTCTTATATGTAAGTAACATTCTAGAAATGGAGTTGTCCCAAATTTATTTTTGAGACGACTCCTTTTTTCTGTTATACTAGGTGAGATAAAAATGAAATCCGAACGGTTAGGAGAGAATCCCTTTGAGCAAAGTATATGTATTTGATCATCCACTAATCCAACATAAGTTAACTTATATTCGTGATAAGAATACGGGAACAAAAGAATTTCGTGAGCTAGTTGATGAGGTAGCCACACTTATGGCATTTGAAATTACACGTGATATGCCAGTGGAAGAAATCGAAATCGAAACACCTGTCACTGTAGCAAAAACAAAAGTTCTATCTGGGAAAAAACTTGCGATTGTCCCAATTTTACGTGCAGGAATCGGGATGGTAGATGGTGTATTAAAGCTAATCCCAGCGGCAAAAGTAGGTCATATCGGTCTTTATCGTGACCCAGAAACATTAAAGCCTGTTGAATATTACGCAAAGCTTCCAGCAGATGTAGAAGAACGCGACTTCATTATTGTGGATCCAATGCTTGCAACTGGCGGTTCAGCAGTGGAGGCTATTAACTCACTGAAAAAACGTGGAGCGAAAAATATTAAATTTATGTGTTTAATC
This sequence comes from Lysinibacillus sp. NPDC047702, assembly GCF_050272555.1. Taxonomy (NCBI): domain Bacteria; kingdom Bacillati; phylum Bacillota; class Bacilli; order Caryophanales; family Bacillaceae; genus Lysinibacillus; species Lysinibacillus sp. NPDC047702. The sequence continues at coordinate 61,268 of NZ_JBNNMG010000006.1, forward strand.
GCTGCCCCAGAAGGTGTAAAAGCAATTCAAGAAGAACATTCTGATGTCGATATTTACATTGCTGCTCTTGACGAGAAATTAAATGACCATGGCTATATTGTGCCAGGTTTAGGGGATGCAGGAGATCGTTTATTCGGTACGAAATAAGGAAGATTTCACTTGTGTTTTTCACAATGGGAATGACTGCTTTTTAGGCAACTTATAAAATTTGAAAACGTCCTTCAATAATTGAAGGACGTTTCATAGTATGTTTAGGTGATTCCCACTTGAAGTTCGGCGTTTGCGATATCAATTTCGCCTTGGCGTAATTGAGTCCGGATTTTGAATTGTGCCTGCACAATTCATTCCTTTGAAAATCCGTGACATCCGCCGGAGGCTTTATCTTCATTCAGAATGAAGATAAACGCAATTCAACGGGGATAAACACTTTTTCATACAATAAAATAAAGGACGGTGCAAATCGTTTTGACGAAAAAGTGGAAAGTAATGACGATTTTCGGAACAAGACCAGAGGCTATTAAGATGGCTCCTCTTGTATTAGAATTACAAAAACATCCTGAGCAAATAGAATCGATTGTGACTGTAACAGCTCAACATCGCCAAATGCTAGATCAAGTTTTAGAAACATTTAAAATCGTACCTGATTACGATTTAAATATTATGAAGGATCGTCAAACATTAATCGACGTGACGACGAATGCATTACATGGTTTGGATCAAGTCATGAAAGAGGCTAAGCCAGATATTGTTTTAGTACATGGCGATACAACAACTACTTTTGTTGCAGGTCTAGCAGCATTCTATAACCAAATTGCAATTGGTCATGTGGAAGCTGGTCTGCGAACTTGGAATAAGTACTCACCTTATCCAGAGGAAATGAATCGCCAATTAACAGGTGTCATGGCTGATCTTCATTTTGCACCAACTGAAGTATCGAAGAAAAATCTATTAGATGAAAATAAAAAATCAGAGACTATTTTTGTAACAGGTAATACAGCAATTGATGCATTAGCTACAACTGTAAGTGAACAGTACACACACCCTGTATTGGAGAAAATCGGTAAGGATCGCATGATTTTATTAACAGCGCATCGTCGTGAAAATCTGGGTGAACCAATGCGCCATATGTTCCGTGCGATTACGAGAATTTTATCAGAGCATGAAGATGTACAAGTTGTGTATCCGATGCATATGAACCCAGCTGTACGTGAGATTGCCAATGATATTTTAGGGGATCATAAACGAGTACATTTAATTGAGCCGCTTGAAGTATTCGATTTTCATAATTTTGCGGCAAACTCATATATGATACTTACGGATTCTGGCGGTATTCAAGAAGAGGCACCTTCGTTAGGGAAGCCTGTTCTTGTGCTAAGAGATACTACAGAGCGTCCAGAAGGTATTGCGGCGGGTACTTTAAAACTAGCAGGAACAGAAGAAGAAACAATCTACTCTCTTGCAAAAGAATTATTAGAAGATACAAATGCCTATGAAACCATGGCAAAAGCATCAAATCCTTACGGTGATGGGCATGCCTCTAAGCGAATTGTAAAAGCTCTCTTGGATTTTTTGTATAAAAGCAATTAATGTACTATTTTATAATGTTAAAAATGAGTCTATTGTACCTATTGTAATGGGTGAGCTAATTTACGAGCGAAATCATGTCGTAAATTAGCTTTTTTTTGCATAATTTCGAAAATTCATTTTGAATCTATGAATTTTCATACACAAATTTGTCAACAATTTGACAAGAGTATAGTGGCTGTGAAGTTTTTCTCCTTTACTAATTGACTTCAAATATCTCCTATTGTATGCTTACAAAGGGTAAGAATGATAAGGGTTTCTATTCGCTGATAGGCGTTGAAACACTTGTTATATCAAGTTTCTACTAAATTGACAGTTCAAAATAAAAGCTGTCGATTTGCAACGTTTTGTGCGTTTCGGTTTTTTACCGAAATAAGTAAGGGGTGTAAGGCATTTTTAGGAATTTACACCTGTAATTGAAATGACTCTCCCGTTACTATTCCGCTGTGAGTAGTGTTTTTCACTGCTCTTTTCTGATTTCACATGGTGGTCAGCAAACGTTTTCATTACTCGAAAAAATGATTCAGGAGATTACAACCAATGCTAGATTTGCATCACATTTTTGCTATGCAGAAGAGAGCGTTATTTTTTTTGCTCGCACTCTGCGCACTAGGCTGGGGCTTTACGCCTTATCAAACGGTATTTGCGGGCATCGCAATCGGTGCATTCTTTGGTACGTATAATTTTTGGATATTAGTTCGTCGTATGGAGAAGTTTGACAGGTCCATTAGTGAAGGGAAGAAAATAGGCTCACTTGGTACTGCGCTTCGCTTTGCATCAGGTGTGGCGGCAGTCGCTATAGCCATCTCGTTGCCAAACTATTTTCACTTAATTAGCACGGTTATTGGGCTAATGATTCCGTACATTTTTCTCTTTGTCGAGAGAATTGTATCACATGTAAGGAACCGCTAATGTGCTTTAAATTAGAAAGAGAGGTGAAAAAATAACAATGGATCACAAAGCTCCGTTACGCACTTTAGATTTAGGATTTACATCAATAACATTTAATCTATCTACAGTGTTGATGTTACTAGTTGCCGCAGTTATTGTATTTTTAATTGCGTTTATTTCAACTAGAAGCTTAAAACTAAAACCAACTGGTATGCAAAACTTTATGGAATGGATTATGGATTTCGTAAAGAATATTATTAAAAGCAACATGGACTGGAAAACTGGTGGACGATTCCATATTTTAGGTATTACGCTTATTATGTTTATCGCAGTATCTAACTTACTAGGTCTTCCATTCTCTATCATCTATGACCACACGCTATGGTGGAAATCACCAACAGCTGACCCAACAGTTACAATGACGCTTGCAGCAATGATTTTAGTATTATCACACTACTATGGTGTTAAAATGAAGGGTACAGGTCATTATGTTGGTACATTCTTCAAGCCAATGTCATTCATGTTCCCACTAAAGATTATCGAAGAGTTTGCCAACACATTAACGTTAGGTCTTCGTCTTTATGGTAACATTTATGCAGGTGAGATATTACTTGCATTAATAGCAGGTTTAGCTACATCTGGAACAGTACTTGGTGTTGTTGGTGCAATTGTACCAATGATGGCATGGCAAGGTTTCTCTATTTTCATCGGCTTAATCCAAGCCTTTATCTTCACAATGTTAACAATGGTTTACATGGCTCATAAAGTGAGCGATGACCATTAATATAAAGCATATATTCTATGCTTAAACCACAAAAACAAACAATTCCAAGGAGGAAATTTTCAAATGACAGGTTCATTAGGTTTATTAGCAGCAGCAATCGCAATCGGTTTAGGTGCACTTGGTGCAGGTATCGGTAACGGTCTTATCGTATCAAAAACAGTAGAAGGTATCGCTCGTCAACCAGAAGCTCGTGGCGTTCTTCAAACTACAATGTTCATCGGGGTTGCATTAGTTGAAGCCCTACCGATCATCGCAGTAGTAGTAGCATTCATCGTAATGAACAAATAATTCAGTTGAACACTGAATTTTACTAGTGGCGAAGCAGGAATCTCCAGATGAAACTTCGCCCTTCATTTTGGAACAGATAAAAGCTATGTGAAAATATAGCTTTTTAAAATAGGTAGTTTTTCAAGTAATTAAATAATGTTGAAGACAAAGCTCTTGAAGGGAGTGAAACAATCGTGTTTTTAGATTATCTTGTACTAGGTGCTGCCGCTGAAGATAAATTATTCAATGGTGGTGACATTGCTGCTACATTAATTATTTTCTTAGTGTTAATGGCGTTACTTAAAAAGTTCGCTTGGGGTCCACTTATGGGCATCATGCAACAACGTGAAGAATTAGTAGCTAGTGAAATTGAAGCAGCTGAAAAAGCGCGCAAAGATTCGCACCAATATTTAGAAGAACAAAAGAGCCTTCTTAAGGAAGCTCGTACAGAAGCACAATCGATTGTTGAAGGCGCTAAGAAGCAAGGCGAACTACAAAAAGAAGAAATTCTTACTGCAGCACGCAATGAAGCTAACCGCCTAAAAGAATCGGCTTTACGTGAAATTGAGTCTGAAAAAGAAAAAGCTATTGCAGCTGTACGTGATGAAGTCGTTTCATTATCTGTACTTGCAGCATCTAAAGTCCTTAGCAAAGAGATTTCTGAGGCAGACAACCGTGCTCTTATTGAAGAGACGATTGCGAAGGCAGGGGAAGCTCAATGAGTAATTCAACTGTAGCAAAACGTTATGCTCAAGCGCTATTTGAATTAGCGCAACAAAAAAACATTCTTGCTGAAGTTGGGGCAGACTTAAACGAGCTAACTAAGGTTGTAAAAGAATCTCCAGATTTTTTAACACTTTTAAATGCTCCTAAGTTCTCTATCGAACGTAAAAAACAAATGCTAGCTGAAATCTTTGCTGGTTCAACGCCAGAAGTTTTACACACAATTCAACTACTTGTTGAGAAAAAGCGTGTAAACGAAGTTAAGCTAATTGCAAAAGAATACGCTGAGCTAGCTGCACAGGCACAAGGTACTGCAGATGCAACAGTATTCTCTACTCGTGAACTTTCGGCTGAAGAAAGCGCAAAAATTTCTACAGCATTTGCGAAACTTGTTGGTAAACAATCATTAAACATTACAAACGAAATTGATCCATCACTTCTTGGTGGAATTCGTGTTCAAATCGGTAATCATATTTATGATAGCTCAGTAGTGAACAAACTTGAGCGCTTAAAACGTGAATTAATCGGTTAATAATTTAGAAATGTGAGAGGTGACATACATGGGCATCAAGGCTGAAGAAATCAGCAGTCTGATTAAACAACAGATTGAGAATTATGAATCTGAACTTAAAGTAAGCGAAGTTGGTACAGTTATCCGTATTGGTGACGGTATTGCTCTTGCTCATGGCCTCGACAACGCCATGGCTGGAGAGCTTTTAGAGTTCTCTAACGGTGTTATGGGTATGGCTCAAAACCTAGAAGAAGGTAACGTTGGTATCGTAATCCTAGGTCCATACACTGACATCAAAGAAGGCGATGAAGTTCGTCGTACAGGTCGTATCATGGAAGTACCAGTTGGTGAAGAACTAATTGGTCGTGTTGTAAACCCACTTGGTCAACCAGTGGATGGACAAGGTCCTATCAACACTACAAAATCTCGTCCAATCGAAAGCCCAGCTTTCGGTGTAATGGCTCGTAAATCAGTACACGAACCACTACAAACTGGTATTAAAGCGATTGACGCATTAGTACCAATCGGTCGTGGTCAACGCGAGTTAATCATCGGTGACCGTCAAACTGGTAAAACATCAGTTGCTATCGATACAATTCTTAACCAAAATGACCAAAACATGATTTGTATCTATGTAGCAATTGGTCAAAAAGAATCTACTGTACGTGGTGTAGTAGAAACGCTTCGTAAAAATGGTGCTTTAGATTATACAATCGTTGTGACAGCTTCTGCTTCTCAACCAGCTCCATTATTATTCCTAGCACCATTAGCTGGTGTATCTATGGCAGAAGAATTCATGTTACAAGGTAAGCACGTATTAATCGTGTATGATGATCTTTCTAAACAAGCATCAGCTTACCGTGAACTTTCACTTCTTCTACGTCGTCCTCCAGGTCGTGAAGCTTACCCTGGTGACGTTTTCTACTTACACAGCCGCTTACTTGAACGTGCTGCGAAGTTAAATGAAACATATCAAAATGGTTCGATTACAGCTCTTCCTTTCGTTGAGACACAAGCTGGGGATATCTCTGCATACATCCCAACGAACGTAATCTCAATCACTGATGGACAAATTTTCTTACAATCTGACTTATTCAACTCAGGTGTACGTCCAGCGATTAACGCCGGTCTTTCAGTATCACGTGTAGGTGGATCTGCTCAAATTAAAGCGATGAAAAAAGTTGCTGGTACGCTACGTCTTGACTTAGCAGCATTCCGTGAACTTGAATCATTCGCTCAATTCGGTTCAGATTTAGATAAAATTACACTTGCTAAACTTGAGCGTGGTAAACGTACGGTTGAAGTTCTTAAACAAGACCTTAACAAACCACTAAAAGTAGAAAAACAAGTTGCTATTCTTTATGCATTAACTAAAGGTCATTTAGATGATATTCCAGTACAAGATATCGTTCGTTTTGAATCTGAATTCTTAAGCTGGTTAGATACAAACCACACAGATGTTTTAGATCATGTTCGTACAACTAAAGAGCTTGCTCCTGATGCGGATTATGAAGCAGCAATCAGTGCATTCAAAAAAACATTCGCTAAATCAGAATAAGATCGACTAGTCACTTGATTAAAAAACAGAAGGTGGTGAAATACCAGTGGTAAACTTACGCGAAATAAAAGGTCGTATTACTTCTACAAAGAGTACTAAGCAAATTACGAAAGCGATGCAGATGGTTTCTTCTTCAAAGTTACGTCGTGCAGAGCAAAACGCTAAAGCTTACGTTCCTTACATGGAAAAAATCCAGGACGTAGTTGGCGCAATAGCAGCAGGTACGAAAGACAGTGGGCATGCAATGTTAACAGCTCGTCCTGTAAAGAAGACTGCTTACTTAGTCATTGGTTCTGACCGTGGTCTTGCAGGAGCTTATAACTCAAGTATCCTTCGCCAAGTACAACGTACAATTAACGAGCGTCATAGATCAAAAGACGAATACGTGATTTTAGCAGTAGGTCGTGTTGTTCGTGATTACTTTGTAAAACGTGATCATAATGTTGTCAGCAGTGTTGTTGCTCTACCAGACCAACCTACATTCGCTGATATTAAAGAAATCGCTCGTAATGCTGTTGGTATGTTCATTGATGGTACATATGATGAGCTTTATATGTACTATAATCACTTCGTAAGTGCTATTCAAAGCGATGTGACAGAGAAAAAACTTCTTCCATTAACTGATATTGCACCCGCTAGCACAAATGCTTCTTATGAATTCGAGCCATCTGGTGAAGCAATTCTTGAAGTACTTCTTCCACAATATGCGGAAAGCTTAGTATACGGCGCAATCTTAGACGGAAAAGCAAGTGAACATGCTTCCCGTATGACGGCTATGAAAAATGCAACGGATAATGCTTCTGATCTTATTTCAGATCTTTCATTGCAGTACAACCGTGCACGTCAAGCGGCTATTACACAAGAAATTACAGAAATCGTTGGTGGAGCTGCAGCCTTAGAATAGGCTAAAGCTTCCCAATGTCGTATAAGAATACGATAGGAGGGTACACAGTAATGAATAAAGGACATGTTATTCAAGTAATGGGTCCGGTTGTTGACGTAAAATTCAACAACGGCCAATTACCAGCAATCTATAACGCATTAACTGTTAAGATTGCACGTCCGAATGAAGAAGCAACAACTCTAACATTAGAAGTTGCACTTCATTTAGGTAATGATTCTGTTCGTACAATTGCAATGTCATCTACTGATGGCTTACAACGTGGAGCAGAAGTAACAGACTCAGGAAAAGCTATCTCAGTACCAGTTGGTGAAGCTACTCTAGGTCGCGTATTTAACGTACTAGGAGAAGTAATCGACTTAGGTGAAGAGATTCCTGTGGATGCTCGTCGTGATTCAATTCACCGCGAAGCTCCAACTTTCGATGAACTTTCAACTACAGTTGAAATCCTTGAAACAGGTATCAAAGTAGTAGATTTATTAGCACCATACATCAAAGGTGGTAAAATCGGTCTATTCGGTGGTGCCGGCGTAGGTAAAACGGTACTAATCCAAGAATTAATTAACAATATCGCACAAGAGCACTCAGGTATTTCTGTATTCGCTGGTGTAGGTGAGCGTACTCGTGAAGGGAACGACTTATTCTTTGAAATGAGCGATTCAGGCGTTATTAAGCAAACGGCAATGGTATTCGGTCAAATGAATGAGCCACCTGGCGCACGTATGCGTGTAGCTCTAACGGGTCTTACAATGGCGGAATACTTCCGTGATGAGCAAGGTGCAGACGTACTTTTATTTATCGACAATATCTTCCGTTTCACTCAAGCAGGTTCTGAGGTTTCTGCCCTATTAGGTCGTATGCCTTCTGCGGTAGGTTACCAACCAACACTTGCTACTGAAATGGGTAAATTACAAGAGCGTATCACATCTACGAACAAAGGTTCTGTAACTTCTATTCAAGCGATTTACGTACCAGCCGATGACTATACTGACCCGGCTCCGGCTACAACTTTCGCCCACTTAGATGCAACAACTAACCTTGAGCGTAAATTATCTGAAATGGGTATCTACCCTGCGGTTGACCCACTAGCTTCGACTTCTCGTGCATTATCACCTGAAATCGTTGGTGCTGAGCATTACGCAGTAGCTACTGGAGTACAACGTACAATCCAACGTTACCGTGAATTACAAGATATCATTGCTATCTTAGGTATGGATGAATTATCTGATGAAGATAAACAAACAGTAGAACGTGCTCGTCGTATTCAATTCTTCTTATCTCAAAACTTCCACGTTGCGGAACAATTTACTGGTCAAAAAGGTTCTTATGTACCTGTTAAAGAAACTGTTCGCTCATTCAAGGAAATCCTTGATGGCAAATGGGATCACCTACCAGAGGATGCTTTCCGTTTAGTTGGTTCTATTGATGAAGTGGTTGAAAAAGCGAAAAGCATGGGCGTAGAGGTTTAATACTAGGGACGAGGAGGAAAAAATATGAAGACAGTTCAAGTCAATATTGTCACTCCCGACGGCCCAGTATACGATTCTGAAGTATCAATGGTAATCGCTAAAACAACTTCTGGAGAAATCGGTGTTCTTGCAGGCCATATTCCTATGGTTGCTCCACTTGCAATTGGTGCAGTGAAGCTTAAAAAAGAAAACGGTTCAACTGATATTGTTGCTGTAAGCGGTGGTTTCATTGAAGTTCGTCCAGAAAAGATATCAATCTTAGCTCCTTCTGCTGAAGTTGCTGAAAATATCGACGTTAAACGTGCTAAAGAAGCCATTAAACGTGCTGAAGGGCGTCTTCAAAGTAAACAAGACAACATTGATTTCAAACGTGCTGACCTAGCATTAAAACGTGCGTTGAATCGTATCAACGTTCATGAGGGTAATATCTAATTCAAATTTTAACGGGCAGATTCAACATCTGCCCGTTTTTTAACATTATTCAGTGTTTTAAAGAAAATGGGATAATGGAGCTTAATGAATACGGAGGGATTATAATGGAATTATATGAATCGATAGGACAAGAAGCTTTGCTGGGTATTTTCTCTCATATATTTTTTATCGCTATTACTTTTTATGCGCTACAAGCTTTTATGCTTGAGAAGATCTTTAAGAAAAATAAAGTATTTCAAATTCAATTGATTTATATATTATTGAGTATTGCGATTGGATCAACTGTTTCGAATTTTTTCCTCCAGGTGTCAAGTTGGTCTGGTAAGCTTCCTTATTTGTTCTAATACGTCTTACGTCGTATAGCACCTTATGACTATCCTAAAATGCTAAAAATGAATATACATATTTCACAGGGCTTTATAACAAAATTTATCCCGCATAAACGGGCAATAATTTATCTGTATCGTAAACGAAGCGTCAGGTACAGGACTCCCACTTCAAGATTTATGTGAAGCCAAAAATATAAGTGGGAGATTGACTGTCCGTAAAAGCCCGATTGCGGCCAACACGATGTTGGTCACACAAGCATTTCCGCAGGATGAGGAGTACTTAGCTTGCGTTCTGAGGATAAGGAAAACCCCTACTAATTGGAGTTTTACTTTATGTGGTCCTTTGAAATATGTAAAAAAGATGGATTATACATTCAATAGATTTTGTTTATTGTACATAAATCTTTGGGTATGTATTAGAAAATAACGCTTTCGTTCCATGTTATTGGTCATTCACAAAATAAAATTTCATGCGTACAATAAATAAATAGCAAAATATTAATAAATGGCTTAAAATAGTGATTTGGATGCTTGAACGAGCGTTGGAAAAGTTGTACTATAGAATTGTTTGTTTACTGATTATGACATTATACTTCTTTTTTAAATAAAATTTTTGATAGCTTAATAGATTAAATTCGGAGGGACATAGGGTGGAAAAAATAATAGTGACTGGTGGTCAAAAGCTACAAGGAAAAGTACGTGTAGAGGGCGCAAAAAATGCAGTGTTACCAATCCTAGCGGCGGCTTTACTTGCTTCTGAGGGAGAAAATGTAATTAAAGAAGTCCCTAACTTAGCAGATGTCTTTACAATAAATGAAGTACTTAAAAGTTTAAATGCAGCAGTTACATATATACCAGAAGACAATGCAGTATATATAGATGCAACAAAAGAACTTTCTAGTGAAGCTCAATTTGAATATGTAAGCAAAATGCGTGCATCCATTTTAGTAATGGGTTCATTACTTGCTCGCAATGGCTATGCTCGAGTTGCTTTACCGGGTGGCTGTGCAATTGGTTCTCGCCCAATTGAGTTACATTTAAAGGGCTTTGAAGCAATGGGAGCAAAAATCTCATTTGGTCACGGATATGTAGAGGCAAAAGTAAATGGTCGTTTAAAAGGAGCAAATGTGTATTTGGACTTCCCTAGTGTAGGTGCAACAGAGAATATTATGACAGCTGCATCATTGGCACAGGGTACAACTGTAATTGAAAATGCAGCGAAAGAGCCTGAAATTGTAGATCTTGCAAACTTTATTAATAGTATGGGTGGTCGAGTTATTGGAGCAGGTACGAATACCATTCGTATCGAAGGTGTCGAAACATTATATGGAACAGAGCATCATATTATTCCTGATCGTATTGAAGCTGGTACATTTATGGTTGCAGCAGCCATCACTAAAGGGGATGTGACGATTGAAAACGCAGTCCCTGAGCATATGACAGCATTAATTGCTAAAATGCGTGAAATGGGTGTTGAAATCATTGAATTAGATGAAGGCATTCGTGTACGTGTTCCCGATAAATTAAAGGCTGTAGATATTAAAACAATGCCACATCCAGGATTCCCTACAGACATGCAATCACAGATGATGGCTTTAATGTTAACAGCTGAAGGTACGAGTATTATTACAGAAACAGTCTTTGAAAATCGCTTTATGCATGTTGAGGAGTTCCGTCGCATGAATGCTGGTGCTAAAATCGAAGGACGCTCTGTCTTTATAGAGGGACCTGTAAATCTTCAAGGTGCTGAGGTAATGGCGACGGATTTACGAGCTGCGGCTGCACTTATTTTAGCAGGCCTTGTCTCTGAAGGTGTGACACGTGTGACAAAACTTCATCACTTAGACCGTGGTTATGTAGAATTCCATGAAAAATTGGCAGCACTTGGCGCCAATATCGAACGCGTACCAGTTGAAAATGTTGTAATAAAAGAGAAATCTACTGTGGAATTACCAACAAACTAAATAGTTGCTTGATACCCTTTGCTTATAAGCAGAGGGTTTTTTTATCTTCATTCAGCAAATGTTTTTTGTATCGAAAGCATAGCGGCAGATACAGAGACTCCCACCTCTACAGATGGTGAGATGAATGTAGTTTTGGTTCCTTTTCAGTGGGTGTCCAAATACCTACTGAAATAGAGGAACTCAGGCTAAGAACTTCACTTCCTGTGAAAACGCCTGAGTGACCAACATCATGTTGCTGCCGCTATGTTAGCTCTACGCTTTCGCATAAAAATCATCTGTTGGCCTAAAGCCTCTGGCGGATGTCATGGATTTACAAAGGAATGAATAAAAGAATGTTAGCCTAAAACCTTCGCATTCTGCGAAAACGGCTAACTGACCTGCATCGGTAAAACCGCCACGTCCTGTGGCATTACCGAAATGATCGACATCGTGTCGACCCTCGTGCAGGCCTGGGCACAATTCAAAATCCGGACGCATTGTTTATCTGTGCGAAAGCGAAGCGACAGCTACAATTACGCCAAGGCGAAATTGATTGAAGCCAGCAAGAAGTGATCTTTCACATTTGGAAGATAAACTAGCTGACTTTGAACAAAAAATAATAACTTGCAATAACCTTCTTAAATAAGTTATTCGATACTAGTCGATTATATATTGTTTCGCTAAGATTCACATATTTAGATGAGTTTTAGCATATTATTCCTTATGAAAAAATGGATAATGAGTGTAGGGATCATTTGTTTGATAGGGACATTATATGTGCTCCCTGTTGCATTTAGTGAGAAACGTTCTATCGAGGAGTCAGTGCAAACAACAGATAATGCTTGTGAAATATTTATTGAAGTGGAGGGACAACAAGAGAAAATCCCTTTAGAAACATATGTTACGGGTGTAGTGGCTGCTGAAATGCCTGTTTCATTTAAAAAAGAGGCTTTAAAAGCACAGGCTATTGCAGCAAGAACATATGCATTAAAATCGACAAATTATGGTAGAGAAGCAATTGCTCCTACAGTTGCTAAACAAGTTTTTTATAATAAAGAGCAAAGGAAAGCGAATTGGACTAGCAATTTCCCAGGAAATGAAAAGAAAATTGTCGATGCTATTAATGAAACGAAAGGACAAGTACTTTTTTACAATGATCAATTAATTACAGCTATGTTTCATTCTACCAGTAACGGTAAAACAGAAAGTGCCTATGGTTATAGTGGTAATGATCTTCCATATTTACAAAGTGTAGCAAGTATGTCTGATCAATCCTCACCAAAATTCTCTGCGGTCAAGGAATGGACATTAGCTGAGTGGAATACAATCTGGCCTGATAAATGGCAGGTAGGCGATTTCTCACGCGTCCAGTATTTTTTTAATGATACAGGACGAGTTGAACGCTTACAGCTAGGTAAAAATGTATGGTCAGGACGAGAGGTTCGAACACTTTTGCAAATACCATCTACTGATTTTAAAATTTCCTATGATACTAATACTGGAAAAATACAAGTGAGTACGAAAGGATATGGTCATGGTGTTGGAATGAGTCAGTATGGAGCTGAGGCAATGGCAAGTGAAGGAAAAACTACTGACGAAATTTTACACTATTATTATCAAGATATTGAGATAAAAAAGATAGATGCATGTTTAAAATAACTTCTAGTTGTTCACACTGCAACTAGAGGTGATGAAAATGAGAGAGGATAAAAATAGTAAAACTTCTCAAAAACAAAATGAAAAAGGTCAATTACAGAAGAAACCTTGGTTTTGGCCGGCAGTTTATGCTGGTGGTGCACTAATGCTAGCAGGTATGTTATTTGGTTACAATAGTCTCGTATCAAAAGTAGAAGAGGCTCCATTACCAGATTTAGCAGAAGTAGATCCAGGTCCTGTAGTTGAAACAAATGCTCGTGTAGAAACAATGAAGTACCCATTCAAAGAAGCAAATCTTAATAAAGTACAAGTTTTACAAGAATTTTATGAAGTAGAGGCAAATGCAGAGGCACGTGAAAATGCACTAATGGTATTTAATCAAACATTTACAACGTCATCTGGTATTTCTCTTGCTATGAATGGTGAAGAATTTGAAGTGCTAGCTGCTTTAAGTGGTAAAGTACTAGAAGTAAAACTAGATGCATTTACAGGCAATAAAATTGTTATTGAGCATCCAGATGGTAAGCAAACACATTATAGCTCAGTAAAAGATATTGCTGTAAAAGAAGGCGATGAAGTAACACAAGGTCAGGCATTAGGAAAAGCAACTGACAATGAGTGGAATCAAGCAGCAGGCGTTCACTTACATTTCGAAGTACTTGAAGACGGAAAATATGTGAATCCAAAAAAATTACTAGCCTTTTAAAATAGGGAAAACCATTCGCCACAATGACAGTTAAAGATGTCGATGAGATATGGAAACTTACTGTCTGTTTATGTGGAATTAATAATCAGCAATTTATCGAGAAAGAGTAAAACGTGTTCTGAATAGCTTTGTCCTTACATAAGGTGAAGAAATGCGCATACGTGCATCTGATGCCAACGCCATTTTGTGAAATTGTGTGGAAAGGACGAAGAACGTGCACGAGCACATTCGGAAGCGCTGCATACGCCTCGGTGAATTATTGATTGAGACGCGTGAGACTGTGCGTGTCCTCGCGAAAATGACAGGTTTTTCAAAAAGTACGGTGCACAAAGACTTAACAGAGCGATTGCCAACAATTCATGAAGGATTAGCAGAGCAGGTGAAGGAAATTCTCGCCTACCATAAGGCCGTACGTCATATTCGCGGAGGAGAGGCAACGAAAAACAAGTGGAAAGAAAGAGCGAGTCAAGAATGATTCGTTCTTTTTTTGTTGTTGAAAACAGGTTTAAAAGAATGAGATGGAGCAATTTAAAAGATTATTTTAAACGTATTATTGTTTTCTATGTTTGTTCATATAATTAAAAGAAAACAGCCATAATCACTAAATTTAGGTGAAATTACCAATAGTGTATGATAAAATATTCTAGATAAAGAGATAAAGTGAAGCTTTAATCAGTGTGGATTATCCTCATCCCACACTGATTATTAGTTGAACTAACCGGACTATTACGGGCAGTTGATTTCCCAATTATATTGGCTTACGTCTTAAAGTGGGAGTCTACTGTCCGTTTATGCGGGATAAAAATGAACGTTATGTAGTGGGAACTGGCGGGAAGGAGAAATTATAGAATGTTTTCGAAAGATATTGGCATTGACTTAGGAACTGCGAATGTATTAATCCACGTTAAAGGTAAAGGAATTGTCTTAAATGAACCATCTGTAGTGGCGATTGATAAAAAAACAAATAAAGTATTGGCAGTAGGAGAAGAAGCCCGCCAAATGGTAGGGCGCACGCCAGGTAATATTACTGCAATTCGACCATTACGCGATGGTGTTATTGCAGACTTTGATGTTACTGAAGCGATGCTGAGACATTTTATCAATAAATTAAACTTAAAAGGATTCTTAACTAAACCACGTATTTTAATTTGTTGTCCAACTAACATTACTAGTGTGGAACAAAAAGCTATTCGTGAAGCGGCAGAAAAATCCGGTGGCAAAAAAGTATATTTAGAGGAAGAGCCAAAAGTTGCTGCTATTGGTGCAGGTATGGATATTTTCCAACCTAGTGGCAATATGGTAGTGGACATTGGCGGTGGAACAACGGATATTGCAGTTCTTTCAATGGGGGATATCGTAACAAGTGAATCCATTAAAGTCGCAGGAGACGTTTTTGATAATGATATATTACAATATATTAAAAAAGAATATAAATTACTAATTGGGGAACGCACCGCTGAGGCAATAAAAATGACAATTGGTACAGTATTTAAGGGCGGTAGAAATGATACTATGGATATTCGTGGTCGTGACATGGTAACAGGTCTACCACGCACAATAACAATTCAATCTGAGGAAATTGAACGCGCTTTACATGAATCAGTAGCAATGATTGTCCAATCTGCAAAAAATGTTCTAGAAAAAACGCCACCAGAGCTATCAGCTGATATAATTGATCGTGGAGTGATTATTACTGGCGGTGGTGCATTACTACATGGTATGGACCAGCTATTAATTGAAGAGTTAAAGGTACCTGTGTTTATTGCAGAACGACCGATGGATTGTGTAGCAATTGGTACAGGCATTATGCTTGAAAATATTGATCGAGTGCCTGCATCCTTATAAAAATAGAATGAGGTGATTCCTTTGTTTAAAGGGTTCTATACAGTTGCAACGGGTATGATTGCACAACAAAGACGAACAGAGTTATTAACTAATAATTTATCAAATGCGAATACACCAGGATTTAAAGCAGATCAATCAACAATTCGTTCATTTCCGGATATGCTAATGTCAAGTGTCGGAAATACGAATGCAACTGCCAAGCAGCAAATGGGCTCTCAATATATGAGCCAAGTGGGAGCGCTAAATACTGGGATTTATATGCAGGAAACATTGCCAAACTACATACAGGGTCAAATCTATAATACAGATTTCTCAACAGATATGGCCTTGATTGATGGAAATTTACCACAAAATGAAGAGGGCATCACTGGATCTATTTTCTTCCGTTTAGCACATCCGGATGGTGGCGAGGCATATACACGAAATGGGAATTTTACGTTAGATGGTCAAGGCAATTTAGTTAATGCACAAGGACTGTATGTTTTATCAGATACTGGTCAACGCATCCAGCTTCCAAATGATGATTTTCGTCTAGATGAGACCGGTGCGATTTACGTCAATAATCAGCAAGTAGCGCGTGTTGGCGTATCATTTGCGGCTAATCCGAACATGCTACGTAAGCAAGATAATGGTATAATTCGAACAGAGAATGGTGAGAACTTACCAACTGCTTATGGTGCTAACGGTGTTGCATTTGCAATGCGTCAAAATTATCTTGAGCGCTCAAACGTAGATTCTGGTCGCACGATGACAGATTTAATGACAGCTTATCGCGCATTTGAAGCCAATCAAAAGGTGCTACAGGCTTATGATCGAAGCATGGAAAAGGCTGTCAATGAAATCGGAAAAGTATAATATGCGAACTGGAGGCGTTAGATAATGCTACGTACAATGATTACTGCAACAAATACAATGGGACAATTACAAAACAAATTAGATACCATTAGTAATAACATTGCTAATAGCAATACACATGGCTATAAGACAAAAGAGGCTTCTTTCAACGAACTTCTTTATCAGCAATTTAATAATGATAAGCAAGATCGAGCAGAGCGTCTATCTCCAGTAGGTATTCGATACGGTTCAGGCGCAATGCTTGGACAAATTCAATCAAATGAAAAGCAAGGCTCACTACAAACAACTAATCGCGATTTAGATTTAGCCTTCAATAAAGCAAAACAATATTTCAATATTTTAATGCCAGATGGTGAAAATGGCACAAAAACAGTGTATACTCGTCAAGGTGACTTTTATTTATCACCATTAAATAATGGAACAGTAATGGTTGTGAATGCAGATGGATATCCATTAGCTGATGCAACAGGACAGGCTATTACATTACCAGATAATGTGAAAAATTTTGCTGTACGTAATGGAGGCGTATTAGAGGCTTCCTATCCAAATGGAGATATTATTCGTACAGATTTAGCCGTGACAGAATTTCAAAAGCCACAGCTGATGGAGCACATTTCTGGTCAATATGTTGGATTACCTGATAATCTAGCTCAGCTCGGATATACACAAGCTGAGGTTGTTACTGAATTACAAGGTGCAAATCGTCAGCAGATTGGCATGCAAAGTGGCACGTTAGAAATGTCGAATGTAAATCTTTCAAAGGAAATGACAGATTTAATTCAAACACAGCGCTCTTATCAATTCAATGCACGAGCGGTTACTTTAGCAGACCAAATGCTCGGGCTTATTAATGGAATTCGCTAGATCCATGATTACTGTTTAGTAAGGAATGAAGAGGAGTACAATCTATGACAAACGATTCACGTCGACGTTCTGTGCCGACACAAGAAACCGATACGCCACCAGAAGAGAAGGGACGCCGCTCAAATGGAGAGCAACGAGAGGTTCGATGGGTGCAAATACGGCTGATTCCGATTTGGCTACGCGTTGTACTTGTTCTCGTATTAGTCGTTGTTGCCGTAGTTTTAGGTGCAATTTTTGGCTACAGTGTTATTGGACAAGGGCAAGCTATGGATATATTTAAAACAGAAACATGGCAGCATATATTTGATATTATGAATGGTAAAGAATAATTTATTCTTTACCATCCTTTATGTTTACATAATTTAATTAAAATTGAGGGGGAATATAAATGTTATCTGCAGAGCAAATTCAAGCAATCTTACCACATCGTTATCCTTTTTTATTCGTTGATCGTATCGTTGAATTAGATGAGGGAAAACGTGCCGTAGGTTTAAAAAATGTATCCATCAATGAGGATTTTTTCAATGGACACTTTCCAGGCTATCCCGTAATGCCTGGTGTTTTAATTGTTGAGGCACTAGCACAGGTTGGTGGTGTTGCGTTATTAAATGCGGATGAATTCAAAGGTCGCTTAGCCTTCTTAACAGGTGTTGATAATTGCCGTTTCAAACGTCAGGTGGTACCAGGGGATCAGCTTCGGCTGGAAGTAGAGTTTGTTAAACTAAGAGGTGCAATGGGCAAAGGTCACGGTGTAGCAACAGTTGATGGAGAGCTGGTTTGTGAAGCAGATATTCTATTTGCTATAGGACCTGAACAGCCAAAACAGGCTTAATTTGCATTTATAGGCTAAAAGTTATAAAATAATTATATCGAATTATGTCCTTGCTGTTAATTTTTTAACAGTTTATTTATATTCTAAAATGCGATGGCGTATAGCGATTGTAAATTGAAATACATGTAATTTTAGGTTTTTTTAAAACGTAGGAGGATTATATAGATGTATAAGGAACTGTCTTCAGGTGTTAAAATTAGCATTACACGTTCGATTTCAACATCTTTTGAATCATACTTAGCAAGTATTGGTTGGGATGAAAAGCGTTTCTCTATGGAAGACTTCATTGCTAGCTGGAAGACTTATTTTCAAGACAATGCCGCATGGATTGAAAAAATTCCAGCAAATGTTTTACTGAGCACTGAATTTCATGAAGAGATGGCACAAAAAATCGATGAAGTAATTGCGAAAATTTTAAATGAAGAGCCAACTGCTAAGCAAATCGAAACAATCGAGACATTGCAAAAAGAGCTAGGTACAAAATATACGTATGACTGTAAAGCAGAAGCAGCTTACATTGAACAATTGTTAAAAGAAAAACAAAAATAGTTTGTACAAAAATCGGATAGTTCCCTCCTTTCCCGGGCACTCTATGTAGGATCACAAATGCACCCGTTGTATTTGCTGACATAGCACCCAAGAAAGGAGGTTTTTAATATGTGGAAAATGTCATTTTTGACTATTCTTTTTGCTACGCTATTCCTTGGAGGATGTAACTGGGGGAACAGAGCGGTCGAAGAAAGACCTGTGGAGAACGTTAAAAACGATGTTCGCCGAGGTGTGGACAAAGTAGAAGACGTGGTAGAGCCTGCTCGAAGACACGATGTTTACAATCGTAATGTGAATGGTGTTGAGCGTGGTACAGTTAACGAATCTACTGTAATACCTGAAGCTACAGCACCAGGAACAAACGCTGATTTGAACGGTACAAATGGCTATAATAACGTACCAAATGCAAATGGCGTTGAACGAAATGACAATGTTATTAAAGAAAATGTTGTGGAAGAAAAAGTAGACGTTCGTGAACGTAACAACATGAATACGCGATAATAATAAAAAGAGTGTCTCCAGAAATGGAACACTCTTTTTTTACTGCAAAAAATAACTCGAAAAAATAACGATGCAAAAGACAGCAGCGTTAAATTTAATCATTTTTAAGTTTTGGACGTTTCTTCATATCATGGGAGAAGCGATCCAGTAAATTATCTAAAGAAACGCCTTCCACTAGAAGCTCTGCAAGTAATTGCTCTGCATATTTTGAACGTTTTGTTTTAAGTGTACCTTTTAAGAGCACAGAAATATGATCTCCGATTTCTTGAACAGTATGTACGGCAACCTGGAAAGGGGCAGGTTCATTATCTGGAAATGAAATAACGGCACGCACATTAAAGACAGCGGCTTTTTCTAATAAATGTTCAAAGGTTGAACGATATTGTCCGTCCATAAAAAGTTCAAGAATCCATGATTGATGGCTGTTTTCCTGATTGATAATAATGCCATCGACTAAAGGAAATGATTGTATGCCATCTTTTGTGACAAGGTCAAAGGAAAGCATTTTAAACGTTTTCATTATGTATTATCCTCCTAAGTCGGTCATCTTTATTAGTATAACACATTCGATTGGACCATGTGATGAAGTGACCTTTGCTTTGTTCCTAGCCAATTTTGAAAAAGAAAAAACTGTGAATTTTCATATTTCATGAAATAGCATTAGCAATTACAGCCAAAAGCATTCAGCCTATGAATTGATTTAATTTTTGCTTGGTAAAAATGCTAATATAACCAATTTATGATTAAAAATGAAGGGAAATGATAAAAATCGACTTTTGCCATTTCAGTATATGCTCTTGTAAGATGAGAGCATCAATAGCAAAGGAGGTGAATTGATGAATCAAGTCGGACTGGTTGGAAGATTAACAAAAGATCCTGTGTTACGACACTTATCTGAGAATCGCGTGCAAACTCATTTTTCTTTAGCCATTAATCGCAATTACAAAAATAATCGTGGGGAAGTGGATGCTGACTTTATTCTTTGTACAGTATGGGGAAAACTTGCAGAGCATATCGTCAAATATTGCGGGAAAGGCTCATTAATCGGAGCAAATGGTCGTATCCAATCAAGGTCATTTGTAAATGAACAAAGTACGAAGATTTTTATTACAGAGGTAGTCGTTGAAGAGGTCCGATTTTATCAGCTTAAGCCAAGAGATAGTGGCGAGGCTATTGTGCCTACAAATCTGTCCGATGAGCAGGAAAGCTTGAAGGATTTTGTGTTACCAGAGGCAGAGGTAGTATTACCAGTAGTATAGCAGCAGCCATGTGTTACATACGGAGCAAGTGACAAAGTTGTCTGATCCGCCATTCTCCTATATTTACTTGCACCGTAATGCATGAAGAAAGGAATGATGTATACCCTATTATTGTAGTTCATTGCTGAAGACCGCACAGCAATGATGGTTTTCAACACAACTTAATAAGAGTATGAAGTAAGCAGGAAAAGAAGTAAATAAAATTGTCCACTGATATTCTCAAAACTAAAGAGCGCCAAGAACATTTTTGCTCTTGGCGCATTCAAATAATTAAAAATCAAGTGTCATTAATGCTCGAAGCTCATCATCTTCAAGCTCAGTTAACCACTGACTTGATTGAATTAATTCTTCTGATAATGCAGATTTCTGCGCCAGCATTTTATCAATTTTTTCTTCAATTGTTCCGATTGTTACAAATTTATGCACCTGCACAAATTGTGTTTGCCCAATTCGATATGCACGATCTGTTGCTTGATTTTCCACAGCTGGGTTCCACCAGCGATCTGCATGTAAAACATGATTTGCAGCAGTTAAATTCAGCCCTGTTCCACCTGCTTTTAAGGAGAGGATAAATATAGGGAAATCTCCTGCCTGAAAAGCCTCTACTAAGCGATCTCTTTGTTGCTTAGGCATTGCACCAGTTAAAAACGGTGCATCAACGTTATAAAGCTCACTAAAGCAATGCTGGAGTAATTGACCCATGCCGATATATTGTGTAAAAATGAGGCATTGCTCCCCATTGTCCACGATTTCTGCTGCCATTTGTACAATACGTTCTAATTTAGTCGATCGTGTTAGCATTGTTTCAGCATCCTCGAAAGGCTCTTTTAAATATAAGGCAGGATGATTACATAATTGCTTTAATTTACTGAGCATCTTTAAAACGCGCCCTTTTTTCTGAAAGCCTGTTAATTGCTCAAGCTGATCGAGCGTCTCTAAAATATATCCTTCATATAGAGATGCTTGCTCAGTTGTTAATGGGCAATATGCATGGGATTCTTGTTTATCTGGTAAGTTAAGCTGTAAATTCGGATCTCGTTTTGTACGACGCAATAAGAAAGGCTGTATTTTTGCACGTAGCTTTTGTTTATGAGACTCTGATTCATCTCTTTCTATTGGTAATATAAATTCTTCATTAAACCGACCAAAGCTACCTAGGTATCCCTTATGAATAAAGTCAAATATTGCCCAAAGCTCTGATAAACGGTTTTCAACTGGTGTTCCTGTTAGTGCAATATGATGAGTACCATGTAATTTACGAATCGACTTTGACTGTAATGTCTGCATATTTTTTATATTTTGCGCCTCATCAAGTACAACTGTTGCCCAATCCATCTCTTGTAAAAAACCAGCATCCTGTGAAACTGTACCATAAGTTGATAAAATCACATGTGGTTTATCTCTTTCCACCAGCTGTTTAAATACATCCTCCTTCGCTCGATTGGCCTGATAATGTGTATGCACAATTAACGAAGGTGCGAAGCGGGCAATCTCCTTTTGCCAGTTACCAAGTACTGACGTAGGGCAAATGATAATGGAGGGCTTTATAAAATCTGCTGTTTCATAAAGATGAAGCAAATAAGAAATAAGCTGAACCGTTTTACCAAGACCCATATCATCAGCTAAGCATGCACCAAAACCCTGCTCCCGCATAAAGACAAGCCATTCAAAGCCCTCTTGTTGATAGGGACGTAATTCAGTCTGTAATGTTAAAGGAACTGGTACTGTTGGAAGACCTTTTTTCTCCAGAAGCTGCTCCATAAAGGACTTAAGGGATTGCTGTAATTCGAATGCAAAAATTGGATCATCTCGCATTTCATCATCAGCTTCCTCTTCTTCAACGGAGGAAGAAAAGTTTTCTGGTAGCTCACGGAATAGTAACTCACGAACTGTCCAGCTTTCATCCTCTGCTTGCTGCATCAAAGCCCTCATTTCTTGCATCCAGTTTGCATCCACTCGGAACCATTCGGTACCAATGCGGATAAATTCACGTTTTTCATCTACAAGCTTTTTAAACTGTTCGGGTGAAATGGACTGTCCATTCATAGAAAATTGCCATTTAAATGTTAATATATCATCCAGTCCAGCTACCTTTTTTGCCGCTACATTACCAGTGCTTACACGAACACGCATTTTGGATTGCTTTAAATCCTTAAGCCAAGCTGGAAGTACTACCTCAAAGCCCAGTGCTTGCAACCTGGCAAGATCCTCACGTAAGAAAGTTCGTACTTGTAAATCTTCTAACATCACACGGATAAAAATATCACTACTTAATTCTTCCAGTGAAAGAAGATCAGCAATTTGGGCTTGCTGTTGTTCGATGTCATTAGCGAACATCTGCCATTTTACAGGTAGGGCTTCAACTATTGGCTGCGACTGCTTACGAATTGCGGGAGTCCAATAGTTTTTTGTTGTAGCTGTACTAAGGACTGTTTCTAAAAGCCAAACATCTGAAACCTCCTCAGGTTCACTTAAGCGTAAGGAGACCGTAACTGCACCAGCCTGACGATTCTGTTCTAATGGCCAGCCACCACGTAGGAAAAAGGGCATTAGCTTTGGTAAATCGTTTAATACAAGACCAACTTGTTGTAGCTTTTGCTGAACAGCTATTTCTAATAATGCTGTATCTGTTCCATCAATAGGGAATGTCAGTGAGGAAAAGTCATCAGCTATATCGGCATATGTCCAAAGTTTTGGTTCTTGCCAATATTCTTGTAAAGTCGACACTTTTTCTAGCCAGATTTTACTTTCCGTATTTTTTCCATGCCACTCTATAAATGGATGCTGATAACGTGGTGAAACAAGATCAAGAAGCTCTGATGTGGAAACTTCAACGGTAAAATCTGTCCGATTACTTAACAGCCCATAGATATTTTCTTCATAGTTAAAGAATAATGAAGAAATAAATGCATCAGCTTCAAGCGCTACGCCATCCGCTGTAAAGACTTGTAATGTAAAATATCCTTCCTGAGTGACTTCAATTTGAAGTAGTAATTTTTTTGAAAATGGGGAAGGAGCATTGATAGTCATCATCCTAAGTTTCCTTTCTCAATTTCTTCCTGTAATGCACGAAGACGTTTAAATTCACTTCGAATGGTTTGCATATAGGTTTCAAAATAAGCCACTTTGCCAGCTCGTTTTGCAGCACTGCGCATACTTTTCCAAATTCGAACTGCCTGCTTATAGTTCATGCGTGATTTTTGTGTAATTTCAGCCATAGCATATAAATGGTATAGGGGCATTACTGTTGCCGGAGCAACTTGTAGGACGTCCTTTAATCCACACATTTCTAAATACGAAAGTGATGAAGGATTCAATTGGTGAAGGGCTGCCCAATCCTGATAACGTCCTTTTTTAATCAGAAAAAATGAAAATGGCTGAAGCCCATAAACACCAAAGGCACTATACAGGAGGGCTTCCTCTTCTTCTGTGAGCTGTACATCTTCAAATAAAAGCTGGAATTGCCGGACATATTGCGCTCGCTGAACAACTGGCACAATTTGCTGTAGAAACACCTCAGTAAATGGTAGCATTGCACGCAAAATAATCGTTAGTGCAGGTAATTCACCAGCTCGTTTTGCAAACGTAGCAAGCTCAACTAAATCTGCCATTTGTTGCAACTGAATATGAGAAATTCCTTCTTGCAATAAATCTTCTTTTTGTAGCAGAACATAAAATAGCATTTTTAATGATTGTAAAGAGACCTCTGAGGAAGGCTCATCAAGTTTGTTTAAGAGTGCTAATTCCTGTTCACGTCTTGGCTTCTCATAAAATAATACTGCCCAAAGAAGCATATATATTTGTAATCGATTAGCAAATAATCCTTGACGTTCCAATAAAATCTCTCTCACTAAATCCTGTAGTGCATCATAAAATGGATCAGTGGCAAAAAGTCGTGATCGTCCAGTTAGCTCTGTCAGTATACTTTCCAATGATTGAACACTTTGATCAATAAAGTATTTCATATATGGAGAATCGATTGAATGTCCTGGTGTTTCATTGACATGACGCCAAATTGTATTAAAGATAGAAAGTTCCATAAAAAGCCTATAAAGCGGCTGCCATTCTCGTTCGAAGGGCATATGTCGTTGAAGTCGCTCTAATACATCTGTTCGTATAGCAGAGATACCATAGCCCTCTAAAATACGACCTGGCGGTAATAGGCGACGCATCACCTCATGGACCATTCGATGCCAGCTTTCTGGACTGCGTTCATCTGCTAAAGTTTTGAGCTGAACTGTTTTTTGTGAGCGCCAAGCACCTGACCAATTTTGCACAGAGTCAAAGTATTGATAAAGTGCGAGTAATGCGCCTACCTGATGGCGACACCATTTTAACTGAGGACAATTACAGCTTAAATGCTCATTAGCAAAATCAATTTCTACTGAGGCAGGTCTGACATCCTGTACACTTGCATATAATAAAGAACTCGCTCCATTAAATCGTTCAAATAACACTGATTTATTCCGTACTGAGAAAACAGCACGACGCACTAGCTCTTCGTCTTCGGTAGAGGAAGGGTGTAACGCCTGTTCAGCTTCCTTCAATTTGGTAAGGACAAATTCTTGATGCTCCTTAGCTATTTGGGAAATAGACAATGCCATAACCTCACTCCTTTCAAATATATAGCTAGTGGTTTATGCATTTTTTAGCATCTGGGTATTAAAGAAAAAAGACTGTCCTTCCATTATACGATTAAAATCCGTACATGATAAGCTGAATGATTAGAAAGAAAAAAATCATGGTCTAGATAGTTAACAAGCTAATTGATTTATGTTAAAATCTGAATAATCAGATAAATAAGGAGGGATGAAGGATGATGCAAGTT
The DNA here is from genome assembly GCF_050272555.1 of Lysinibacillus sp. NPDC047702. Lineage (NCBI taxonomy): Bacteria > Bacillati > Bacillota > Bacilli > Caryophanales > Bacillaceae > Lysinibacillus > Lysinibacillus sp. NPDC047702. Next base: position 86,555 of record NZ_JBNNMG010000006.1, read on the forward strand.
CAATATATGAAGCCATTTTATACAAAAATCACGGGAGATAAATTACGTCTCGTATTTGCTTATCAATATTTCTCTATTTTAAAAGAGAATGAGATTTTCCATTTCATTCCCATAGAAGGTAAAGAGATGATTATCAACTTGAATACGCAGCAAATTGAAAATTTATCTGAGGTCTTTGTTTTCCAAAAGGGGAATCGCTTTATTCGATTACCATTATATCAATTATTACTAATCACAAACGTTCATGAGCATTTGGCACCAATTCTTGAAAGCGCTACACCAAAGCCCCAGTTACCACTTGTTTCCTCTGTAACTGTTGGTGAAATAGATCAGCTTATTTCAGAGTTGGAGCAAAAAAACCTAGATTATTTAATTGATCAGGCATTACTAGATTACAATAAAACACTCTTTTTTGAACTTCTACACCAAAAGAGCAATCAACTTGGGGGTTTCGAAAATTGAATACACAGTATTTCAACTAAGCACCTACTTTTCGTATACGAGAAGCGGGTGCTTATATAAATTGTTTATCTTGATTCGGTGACCATACAAACGCCCGCTGAATCAAGATAAAGCCCCTGACGGATATCACGGATTTTGAAGAGGGGGCTTTTCGAGCGAACTCAAAAAAATTGGGACGCGATTATGCTAGGGCGTAATTAATAGCAGCTAGGTCAAAAGTTAAGATGTAAAGAATGAATTAGAAATTTTTACTATATAAAGCCTATTAAATTAGAATACATTACCAAAAAGGCTTGAAAGAAATCTAGGTATTCCGATATAAAGAAAAATAAAGGTGGTGAAATCATGCTTGGAAAGTGGTCAGCAACAGGTATGTCAATTTTGAATAACATGAATAGACATTACGATACAATGAGTAGGGCCATGTTGCGAATTTCTTCAGGTTACCGAATCAATAGTGCAGCTGATGATCCAGCAGGACTTGCTATTTCTGAAAAAATGCGTGCCCAAATTCGCGGACTGAATATGGCTGCAAAAAATATTCAGGATGGAATTTCACTTGTGCAAACAGCTGAGGGAGCACTGAATGAGACACATGATATGATTCAACGCATGCGTGAATTGGCAATTGAGGCAGCCAATGATACATTGACAGATGACGACAGGCAAAGGCTTGAGCTAGAGTTCAAAGAGCTAAAAAAGGAAATTCAACGCATCTCAACTGATACGGAATTTAATACAAAGACATTACTAAATGGAGATCATGCTACGAAGGGTATTAAAATTCAGGCAGGGGCAAATTCAGGTCAAAGCATTGAGCTATTCATTAATGGTATGGGCTCTGAGGCACTAGGCTTGAAGGATGCTTCTATAGCAACGCGAGAAGATGCCGATAAAGCCATTTCTACAATGGATGATGCTTTAAAACGAGTGTCAAACGAGCGTTCTCGACTAGGTGCCTATCAAAACCGTCTAGAGCATGCCTATAATGCAAACGTGAACACTGCTGAAAATTTACAAGCAGCAGAGTCTCGCATTCGTGATGCAGATATCGCAAAAGAAATGATGAACATGGTAAAAGCACAAATCCTAATGCAGGCAAGTCAATATGTACTGGCAATGCATATGCAGCAGGCACAGTCCATTTTAAAATTGCTAGAAAGTGGAACAATGAGGAATCCCCGATAATAATGGTGATTCCTTTTATTAAGTTAAAAATATAAAAGGAGAGAATTGATTGATCATAAAACCCTTCGTACCATCCCCGTTGACAAAAGGACTTCAAGCACTTGTGACACGTTTACATCCCACTCATCCACAATATCAAAAACTTCAGCAGGAACTTAAAAATAAAGAAGCGGGTGATTTTGGTGAGCAATATGTAGTGAAAGAGCTACTGCAAATGGTCCTCCTTAATGAAAGTTACATTTTCCACAATGTTATGCTTCCCTCTGTTTTTCCCATGCAAATTGATATTTTAATCATCGTCCCCAACGCTATCATAATACTAGAAATCAAAAACATTCGAGGAACAGTCCATTTTAAAAATAATCCTCGTCAGCTCATTCGTACTTCTGAAATAGGAGAAGTGCAAGTCTTTACACATCCTGAAATACAGCTTGAACAATATATCCAAGGATTGAAGCATTTTTTAGGAAAGCATCATATTACGATACCTGTATATGGGGCTGTTGTCTTCCCATTTAATAATGTAAATATTCTTAGAGGGTATGAGGGGCTGCCTATAATAATGGCAAAAGAGCTACCGTTATTTCTGCATAAACATATTGGGAAAAGCAAAGAGACAATAATGACAGAAATCAAACATATTATTTTGTCACAATTACAGCATAGAACGTCGTTTCCGCTTTGCCGTTATTATCAGATTGACATTGCGGCATTGCAGCGTGGCGTTTATTGTGAAAGCTGTGGTCAGTTTGGTATGTTGAAGTTACGCATGACTTGGTATTGTCAGCATTGCCAATATAAATGTACAAACGCATATATACAGGCACTACTGGATTATTACATGCTTATCGGAGAAACGATTACGAACAGGGAATGTCGAGAATTCTTAAAAATTGAAAGTCAGTATGTAGCAAAACGCCTTTTACAAAAATTGTGTTTACCTAGTACTGGATCAGATCGATATAGGCAGTACAATTTATCCAGTTTATATTTGAAACGCCGCTAATAGCTTGAGTTACGCTGCTAACTTTGTGTGAAACGCCACTAAAACCTTTGCTTGCGCCACTTAACTTGAGAAAATCGCCACTAAAACCCAAAATTCCACCACTAGCTACAAAACTTTTGCTAATCGGACACAGAAAGCATCTTCAATATAACAAAATAATTCACACAATCCTTAGAAAGATGTATACTATAATGCAGAACAAAAATGCTTTTATGCATTTACAGAACATATATAACTACTCGTTTTTGATAACGGAAGGAAGAATAGAGAATGACGAAATCAATTTGTGTCGTTGGACTTGGCTATATCGGTTTACCAACGGCTGTAATGTTTGCCAACCACGGCATAAAAGTACATGGGGTGGACGTAAACCCAGCAGCAGTAAAAAGTATTCAAGAGAAAAAACTTCATATAGAAGAAAACGGCTTACAGGAGCGTTTGAACAAAGCAGTCGATGAAGGTTTCCTTACAGCATCAACGACACCTCAGGAAGCAGATGTGTTTATCGTTGCTGTTCCATCGCCAATCAATCCTGATAATACAGCTAATTTAGAATATGTACGTCAAGCTACAGCTTCAATTGTGCCATATTTGAACAAAGGCAACCTAGTAATACTTGAATCAACAGTGCCACCGAAAACCGTAGAACATGTGATGCTGCCTGAGCTAATCAAGGCAAATCTTGAATTCGGTGTGGATTTATTTGTAGCGCACTCACCAGAACGTGTAATTCCAGGTCGTATTTTTGAGGAATTAGTGAACAACGACCGTATCGTTGGTGGTATCGATGAACAATCTGCACTAATGACAAAAGAGCTTTATCAAACATTTGTTAATGGTACAATCCATCTAACAGATGCAACAACAGCAGAGCTTGTGAAAGTAATGGAAAACACATATCGTGATGTTAATATTGCATTTGCTAATGAGCTAGCAAAGTTAGCAGAAAAACTGGACGTTAATATTTGGGAGGCGATTAAATTCGCGAACTACCATCCACGTGTGAATGTTCATTTCCCAGGACCAGGTGTTGGTGGTCACTGTATCGCTGTTGACCCTTGGTTCCTAGTAGAGCTAGGGGGCGAGCAGGCACAAATTATTCATCTATCACGTAATACAAATGATAGTATGCCAAGCTTCACAGCACAAAAAACACAGGCCATCTTAAATCAAAACAAAATTGCTGGTGGCAAAGTGGCAGTACTTGGACTAGCCTTCAAAGGAAATGTCGATGATATGCGCGAAAGCCCATCAACAATTGTCATTGAAGAATTACAAAACCTTGGATTAGAGGTCATTTCATACGATCCTCATATTAAAGAGAACAAACATGCTACACAAACACAAAGCCTAGAGGAAGCAACTAAAGATGCAGATATTATTGTGGTTCTAACAGATCATAATGAATTTAAGGCATTAAATGCTGCGAAAATCACAGCGCAATCAAAAATCGTCTTCGATACGAAAAATTGCTTAAATCGTGAAAAATGGGAGGATGCAGGCTTCCAATTCCATCTATTAGGAGATGCGAAAAACCGATGAAGGAAACAGTACTTGGCATAAACGTCAATACGGAAGGCTACGATGAATTAATGGACTTGGCATTTGAGCGCATTGAAAAAAAGCAAAAGGCGCTTGTCGTTGCCATCAACCCAGAAAAAATCATCAAAGCAAAAGAGGACCCTGCTCTCAAGAAACTTCTTAATGAAGCGGAATTTCAAATTCCAGATGGCATAGGCGTTATACTTGCCTCAAAGATTCAAAAAGGGCAAATACGTGAACGAGTTACAGGCGTTGATATGATGATGAAGCTTTGCGAAGAAGCATCAAAACGAGGCAAACCTATTTTCCTTTACGGTGGAAAGCCTGGAGTGGCGGATGCAGCTAAAGCAAAGCTAGAATCATTATTTCCTTCTATTAAAATTGTCGGCACACAGGATGGCTATGAGAAAAATGAACAGAAGGTAATTGACCGTATTAATGAAGCACAGCCTGATCTACTTTTTGTTGCAATGGGAAGTCCAAAGCAGGAAAATTGGATAAATGCAAATCGGGATCAATTGCATCCAACTATATATCAAGGTGTAGGAGGATCATTTGATGTACTCGCAGGTACAGTGAAACGAGCGCCAGAAATTTTCCAAAAATTTGGCCTTGAATGGTTTTACAGATTATTGAAGGAACCCAAGCGTATCAAGCGTCAAATTGCACTTCCATTATTTTTATTGGAAGTTGCAAGAAAGAAACGTTAGTAATTTTTAAAAATTGGTATTGTCGTTTTAGAATGAAAGTGTTAGACTGTATGTGTATAGGAATTTCCTCTATGAAATAATAGAATTCCCTGCAAGGAAACAACGGTTGGTAGCCCAAGCGAAAAAAGCTCAAGCATTTATATGCTTGAGCTTTTTTCGTGTTTTAATTTGTGCAACACTAGAATATTTGAACATTTATTGATAGGGTATCAGAATTTTGTTGGAAAAGTTGCGCAATATCACTTGAAAAAATAGTTCAAATAGATAACAATGGTAAAAGAGAGTTGTGTGTCCTTATTTTTCCGGAAACTATTTAGAAACTTTCCCAAAATATGATTGACAACTTTTAGGGATACTACTATACTTTTATGTGTAGTTGTTTATTTACTGCATTTCTATGTAGTAGAGACATAATTTTTGAACTTAGAGGAGGAAATTTTTCTATGGCTAACCAACCAAAGAAATACAAAAAATTCGTAGCTACAGCTGCGACAGCTACTTTAGTAGCTTCTGCTATCGTACCAGTGGCTTCTGCTGCAGGATTCACAGATGTAGAAAACAATACTCATAAAGATGCAATCAATGCTCTTTCTGATGCTGGTATCATCAATGGATACGCTGACGGCACATTCAAACCAAACCAAACAATTAACCGTGGTCAAGTGGTTAAATTATTAGGTCGTTGGTTAGAAACTGAAGGCTTTGAAGTTCCATCTGATTGGGAAACATCTCAACGCTTCAAAGATCTTCCATTAACAGCTGAAAAAGAATTAGTTAAATATGCTGCACTTGCTAAAGATGCAGGCGTATTCGCTGGTTCAAACGGCAACTTAAACTACACTCAATCTATGCAACGTCAACAAATGGCAGTTGTATTAGTACGTGCTATCAACGAAATCTATGACTTAGATCTAGTAGCTGAGTACAAAGCAGATGGATTCAAGAGCGAAATCTCTGACCTAGGTGCTGCTTTCTCTGCTGAACAACGTGAGGCTATCACTGCTTTAGAATATGCTGAGCTTACAAATGCTGCTAACCTACCTGGTAAAGCATTCAAACCAGCTGATTCAATCACTCGTGGTCAATTCGCTTCATTCCTACACCGTACAATCAACCTTGAAATCGAAGATGGAGCTGTAGATGCTACTGTAAAAGCTGTCAACAACACTACTGTTGAAGTAACATTCGATGAAAAAGTTGGTAACCTAGATGAGCTTAAATTTGAAATCGACGGTTTAGAAATTAAAAACAAAGCTCACAAACAATCTAATGATAAAGTTGTTGTATTAACTACTGCTCCTCAAGAAGCAGGTAAAGAATACACAGTTAAATTAGATGGTGAAGTAATTGGTAAATTTAAAGGCATTGATGCTGTAATTCCAACTTCAGTTGACATTGTTGAAAAATCTCAACAAAATATTCTTGGTAACAATGTAACTGTAAAAGCAAAAGTTACTGTTGCTGATGGTCAATCTAAAGCTGGTATTCCTGTAACATTTAACATTGTAAATGGTCAAGAAAACAACAACCTTAACCCAGGCGGTGCATTAAACCCACCGATCGTTGCTGAAGCACTTACAGATGAAAACGGTGTAGCTTCTTACACTTACACTCGTTATGCATCTACTGCTCGTGATTTAGTAACAAACGATGAAGTACAAGCGTACTCAACAGGTAAACCATCTTTACGTGGTTTTGCTAAAGTTTACTGGGCTTCAATCAAACCATTATCAATCACTGAAGTAACAGAAGGAAACACAATTGCTAACGGTGGTAAAAAAGTTTATAAAGTAAAACTAGCAGGTGTATCTAGTAACGTAACACCTGGTGGTCACTTCGATCGCACTGTAAATATTGGCTTCAGAGAGAATGTAAACGTTACTCCAGACAAAGCTGTAAAAACTGTAACAGTAACAGACGCAAGTGGTCGTGAATTAGGCTACCCAGGTCAATTCACAACAACTAACGCTGTAACAACATCAACGTTCAACTCAATCGTGTTAAACTTAGACCACAATGGTGAAGCTACATTCACATTAACTGGTTCTAACGCAACTGTAACACCATTCGTGTTTAAAGATGCATATGCAAATACATCAAACACTGATCCAAGTTATGGTCGTTTTGATGAGACAGAATTATTTGCAGAAGTAGCAAAAGTAACATTCGGAGCGCAACACACTTTACAATTAGTGACAGAATCACTTGGTGTACAAAATGCATCCGCATATGATGCAAGCTTTGGTGGCAATGGTGCTTATTTCGTTCGTGATGCAGCAGGCAACCAATTATACCGTGATATTTCTGGCTTCTTAAGATCAAATACACAAACTTATATTCTTCAACCAGGTGAAGCATGGATTACAAATAATAATCCATTACGTAGCAATGAAGTTTTACCAGCTGGCTTTAACTATAACTATACAAACACTAATGCAAGCTCTGCAGGTGTAGCTAGTTTAGAAAAAGCGGATAGATTAAATGGTAAATCAAGCTACCGTTACAATATGAAAGATGCATCAGATGAATTAGCGAAGGATCTGGTTAATACTGGTGGTCGTGACTACAAAGCAGTATTAAAAGATAAAGATGGTAAGCTAGCTACAACTGGTACACCAATTAAATTACATGTTAAATATGGTTCTGCACGTTCAACTAATGTTGCACCAATTTATGTAATTGATAATAATTCATTAACTGTGTACAAAATTTCTGATTTCAAGAAATCAAAGCTAGAACAAGAATTTGATTTCTTAACAAACGCTAAAGGTGAAATTTCATTCACTATCATTGGTGGTCGCGATAGCTATGCAACACCAACTGTATTTGTTGATACAAACAGATCAAATGATTTAGATGCCGCTGATTTACAACACGCTGGTGAAATTGTATACTTCGGTGACCGTACAATTACATCTGCTAACTTAACAGTAAATGATAAAAACGAGACAAATGCAATCGTTTCTGACATTGCAAACTTCTCTTACCGAACAGTTGACCAAAACAATAAACCATATTCGTTAAACCATAACACAACAAGTGGTACACAAAGTCAAGAGTTTGTAACTTCATTCCAAGTACACAGTGGTTTTGGTATTGCATATGTATATGCAACTAAAGCTGACGCAGAAGCAGGTCGTAACGAAATTGGTTCTGTTGGTCAAGATGGTACACGTACATTCACAGTACGATCTGTAAACGGAAAAGCAGACATTTATGTGAAATCTGCAGTAGGTAATAAAGTAACTGTAAATGCAAGTGCATCACAAGGCACATATCCAAACAAAACGGCTACTGCTACATTCACGAACCAATTCAACGAAGGCGTTAATTCATATGTACGTGGTAAAGTAGTTGCTATCGATAAAGAACACAAACGTGTATTATTATCAGATTCAACTGGTAAAAATGTTTATGAGTTATCATATGATAAAGCTGATTTATCTGTTGCTGGTCAAGGTATAAATGAAGCAACATTTGTGAGTGGTTTAAAAGTTGGTCAAGAATTAAACTACACAGCACCAGTTGATAATAAAAAAGCTTCATTCAATAACACAGACAGAGTATCTGGTGTAACTATCTCTACTAATGCGGTTATCATAATTAATGGTGACCAAACATCAGTACCTAAAACTTATGACTTTGCAACAGTTACTAATACTGGCGTAAAAGTTAATAGCGATCTTAAAGTGAAAGAAATCGTAATTAATGGTGATAATATTACGCTTGAAAACTTAAATACAGACGCTACTATTGTTGTAGGTATTCTAGATGTTGATGCAGGTAAATACCATGCTTCAATTCAAAACGTAAATGATACTAAACTTGTTAATGTAAAAGGCATTGGTACAGCATTACCTAATGTAGTAGTTAACCGTGGTGATTTAAACACATTCACAGTTGAAAATTCAACATTAGGTACTGTAACATTAAATATTGCTGAGCACGTAGCATTAGTTGGCACTTCAGCTATTACTACATTACATGCAAAAGTAAATGGTTTTGCAATTACTGGTACAGGTACTTTAACAAACTTAATTCTTGATAGCGGTGTTACACAAACAACACGTCCTGGTTTTACACCACTTGACCTTACGAATACTAAAATAACTCAAAATGGTACTGTAGGTGTACCATTCACTGTAGCAGATACAACTTCTGCAGATACTGTTACATTTACATTTACTGAAAATGTACTTCCTACAAATGTACGTGTTATTGAAATTTTAGCTGATGGTACTACTGCAGATTCAGCAACAATTGCAGCAGTTACTAATAATTCTAAAGCAGTGACTGTTCAACTTGCTAACACAACTAATATCAAAACTAAAAAAGTTGTAGTAATCTATAACAATATTGAATACCTTGTTGAGTATGCTACTACTTCAAACACTTGGACAGTTACTAAAAAATAATATAATTATTAATTTTCTGGTAATTTAAATAAAAGACTCTGTATGAGAGAAATCTCTACAGAGTCTTTTTTGTATTTTTTGAAACCCCCGTGTTATTACGATGGATTCTAAAGATATGAACCAGAAAAAATCGGCCGTACAATGAACTCAAATCTAGTCAACTGACTTCGTGCAAAAGGGAATCAAAATGTAATAAAATGAGTTCTATAATATTTTTTTGGGGTATTCACATAATTACACGCAAAAAAAGCACAGATTCACTGATTTATATATACTTGATTGTCAAGAAACAAGTAATAGAAAGGTGAACTGTGCAATTTGAATTTTTTCCCAGGATCAAAAGAGGTAGAAATAGGTGATAAAATAGCTTATAACCAAGAAATCCATAGTCTATTTTATATAGATATTAAATTTGGTTTATAGAAAGAAGTTTTATTTTTTAATAAACTGATCAATCATTTGCGTAATATCAGGGTTATTTGCAATCCAAACATCCCGATCTGCAGTTATATTATTTAAATGCGACTGGATATTTTTCTCTGTAATATACACACCAAAATCAGACGGTACTTTTTTTGATTCTATCTGTAAAATTCGATGCATTATTAAATTACCTATCTTTTTTCGATAATGGGATTGATCTGAATAGGTATTAAAATTTTCTGTAGAGGTTGTTGTAATAGAGTTATAGCCTGAAAAATCCCAGACAGGTACTATCTGGACAATCTCCTTTTTCCACTGCTCCAATTGATTCCATAAGCCAACCCTTTCAATGCCTGTCCATTGAAGTGCATGGGATGGCTGAATAAAAACTATTAACTCAATTTCATTTTCCTTACACAAATCAACTAATTGCTTAAAATAATCTAAATTTTTATTGGATAATTTGTATTTTGCAAGTAATTGCTCATTGACTAGATACTCTTGTAAATGTTCATAAAAACGATTATGCCCCTCATTAAGTAATTTTTGGTGATTATTTAATAAAACCTGTTCGTTATGACTACCATCTGCTAAGATACTATCTTGTGTTAAAATCGAAATTTGTTTCATATTTTCCTGAATTACATGCATGCTATCAATAATTGCTTGTTTAGTAAATAGATTAGAAATCAAATCATCCATATTCCAATATTTAGTCAGTAATCTCTTCTCAGTAAAGCTACTTGGATTAGTGCCAAATTGATTAAATGCCTCAAAGTCCAAGCCGATAATTACTCTTTTTAATGACGGATTGTTTTTTAATGCATACTCTAAATATTTTAGTTGCACATTTATTGTTGCACTAGATAAACCAAGATTATAGGCTTCATCCCCAACAATTTTATTATAGAATTTGGGATCTAATCCTTGATGTGTTCGTGATGAACCAAGAAATATTGTATCCGGCCTTTTGTTAGCAATATCTTTTGTTTTTAATAAATATACTTTAGAATCTATTTTTTGTTCGTTAAATCCTTTGAAGGTAGGAGAGTTAAAAATATTATAAGGATTCACAACATAATTTAATGTAACAATACTTATTATTAATACTAGACATAATATAACTACGGAGATACTCCATTTTCTGTATGTTTTTTTCATAGTGACCTCTAAAAATTAAAATATAAGAATGTACTTTCTTGTGTTAAATGAAGAATTGCATATATAAATAAGATAATCGTAAATAATGCTGTATACCAACTTGGTTTAAATTTTTCCTGTAGTTGTTTTGAATTTTTAAACACTAGAACAATGAGTAAGCCTACTAGTATGTATTTAATGGCACGACCATCATCGTTAAGAGGTGTCTCCCCAATTGTGAAATATTTCAACCATACATTTGGAATGAATGTACTCAATCGTTCTGGAAGCATTATACCGTTCCATCCGATCATTCCTTTTAGTACTTTTATAGCGTCAGAAAAATTATTTGCTCTAAAAAATACCAACGATAGATTCAAAAAATTAAAAGTGATGAACCATGCGAAATATTTATTCATTTGAAAGTTACTAGACTTCCAATGTCTATGAATGATTGTAGCAGCCCCATGTAAAAAACCCCAAAATACAAATGTCCAGCCTGCACCATGCCAAATACCACTAATTAAAAATAGAATCATTAATGCGGTATTTGTTCTTAACATTGTAAACTTTTTCATATGTAGAGGTGTAAATACTTTCCTCAATAGAAAGCGATTAATAGGGAAATAAATATAGCGATAAAGAAACTCACCTAATGTCATGTGCCAACGATTCCAAACATCTTGAATATTTTGAGCTTTGTATGGTGAATTAAAATTGACAGGTAGTTTTATATTAAAGAGTAATGCGCTACCTGTGGCCATATCCATATAACCACTAAAATCAAAATATAGCTGTAAAGTATAGGATAAAGAAGTAATCCAAGCTTCTATTAAAGATAAATTTTCTAATTGATCGAAGCCTTGAGTTGCCCAAACTGCTAATGTATCTGCCAAAATGACTTTTTTAAATAAGCCAATGGAAAAAATAAAAATACCAATAGCAATATCTTGGCTATTCAAAAATTTTTTTCGATTATCTGCAAATTGTGGCATTATTTTTTTATGATGTATAATCGGTCCTGCAATTAATTGAGGAAAGAATGACACAAATAATGTATAGTTTAAGAAGCTTTTTTCATTTATGTCACCATAATAAGCATCCACTAAATAACCAATTTGCTGGAAAGTGAAAAAACTAATAGCTAATGGTAGAGCTATATGTAGTAAAGTAATGTCAACATTGAACACAGTATTCAAATTTGTAATAAAAAAATCTATGTATTTGAAAAATGCCAATAAAAGTACATTAAAGCAAATACCAATTGTTAGTATACGTTTACGACGATCCGTAGATCGATTAACGAGCAGTAGATGACCGAAATAATAGTTTACTAGTATAGATACACAAATAATCGGTAAAAAATAAATATTCCACCAAGCATAAAAAAAGAGAGAGCTAATGGTTAACCAGACTTTTGCAGCGATTAAATATTTCCTGCGATTCAATGTAAAGTAAATAATAAAGACAATAGGCAAAAATAAAATTATAAATTCATAGGAATTAAATAACATACCATAGACTCCTTCTAAAGTTTAATCTTAATTTTGTAACTGCCTCACATCCTCTCCAAGAAAATCATACTATCATACTAAGGTTAAAGTTAGGTTAAATAATAAATGGTTTTTTAAATATTAGTTTACATTAGAACAATTCAAAGCCTAAGAATACACGTATACCAGTTTTAAAAATAAGCAGACAACGCAAAATACCTAATCTATACTATTTATAGTCGTGAATTTTATTATAAATATTAAGTTTGTAATAAATTGTAAAACAGGTAGGGAGGTATTCTTATTAGATTTTTATCCTTCGTTATAAATTTATTATGCTGATCATAAGTATATGGTTATTTTCAATTATAATTGGAATTACATCCTACATGTGGATGTAATTTTATAGTATAATGACCTTATGTGTAAAAAAACATAATTCGAGGAAGGTAGACTTACAATGACATTTACGGAACCCGTACGAAAATATATTTTGTCAGGTATTGTCGCATTTATTGTAATTGGACTAATTGCAGCAAGTGTTTTGGCAAACAAACAAGATGAGAAATTTATGATGGACGAGTCTTTATATAAACATGCATTACAATTGCAATCTAGTGGAGATTTAGAAGGGGCAGAGGTAGCACTTTCACAGGTTTTAAAGGATCAGCCAAATTCAGAAATTGCTAATTATGCAACTAGTCTAATTATGGCACAAAAAGGTGATATGAAGCAGGCTGCAATACTTATGCAAAAAGTCTTAGATATTAATCCGCATAAAGTGGAAGACCCAAGATTTATGATTCAATTGGGCGAAATTTTTGTCGGTGCTGAAAAATATGAAGAGGCAAAAATCGTGTTATTACGTTGTCAGGAATCTCAATGGACACTAGAAGATATTCCAACTTATCAGGAGCATGTGGCAGCACTATTAGCCCAAATCGAAAATTCGCAATTAAAGGAAGGTACTAAAAATGAGTAAGTTCTACGAAAAAGTCGCCTATCGTGATACTGAAGAAGATATACAATCACAAAAATCTGTAGACAAATGGATTTTTGGGTTGCTTCTTATTGTCATAGGATTTGTACCTTTAATCGTTATGGCGAGCGTAGTTGAGGTTCAATCACCGATGGTAACTAATGTAAGTGCACTAACAGGTGGGACAAAGGGTGACCTTTTTACGCACTATAAAGCGTTAGCTGTATTAGTTATAACAGTATTAGCAGGCATCATGTTCTTAGCCAAAATTTTATTTATGAACGGAAAAGTTCGTAAAACTAAATTGAATTATACAATAGGAGCTTTTGCTGTAGCAATTGTGTTGTCAACAATTTTTTCACCAAACATTTCTATTGCATTACATGGCCAATATAACCGTACTGACGGTGCAATTAGCTGGCTTTGCTATTTAGCATTGTTCTTTATTGCGATGAATATCGACTATCCCAAAAAAGTATTAAACTACGTTTTATATTCTTTATATCCATTTGTAGTAATTAACTTATTTATTATCACAATGAATTTCTATGGAAATGATTTATTACAAAAGGCAGCAGTTAAAAAATTAGTTATGGTGTTTTTACCTGCAGGTGCTAACATTGGTGAAGGTTCGATATTAGTAGGTACGTTAAACCAGTGGAACTATATGAGTGGTATGTTTGCCATTATGACTGTTATGTTTTTAGCAGCAGCAGTGCTAGAGAAAAGTATTGGACAAGCGATAGGTCATTTAGTGATTGCTGTGATGTCTATTGCAGTTATGCTGATGTCTATTTCGACTAGTGGATTTTTAACAGTTTCTATGATGATGCTTGTAATCCTTTTTGCAGCACTTAGATCAGAGAAGAAAGTGCAAAGTTTTGCAATAATTGTAGTTTTTTTAGTTGCAAGTGCACCTGTTTTTCATGTGCTAGCCAATAAGGATGCTCATGTTTGGACGGAATCTATTGGATTTGTTTTGAAATCAAATCCTTATGTGAAAGAAGAACCTACACCTGCAACAAGTCTGAACAGTAATATCGAATTTGACTGGATGACGAAGGCTTATGCTGCGGAAAAATTTGAATTGCCTGTGTTGCCTGAAAGAGGTACATCGGCAGGATCTGGTCGTGCTTATATTTGGGGCAAAGGTATAGATTTGGTAAAAGAACGCCCACTCTTCGGTTATGGATTAGACACTTTTATGTATAATTTCCCTCATTATGCTCTTGACGCACGTGCTGGTATGTATGATGAAAATACGATTACTGATAAGCCGCATAGCATGTATGTTGGGTGGCTATACGGTACAGGGATAATCGGTTTTTTATGTGCAATCGTCATACTAGCCATATCAATATTCACCCCATTAAGGGATGCTATTAAAAATAATCAATCTATAATTTGGATACTAGGAGTCGCTTGGGGTGCTTATTTAATACAGGCACTTTTTAACGATAGCTTACCAGGCATATCAGCTGTAATGTGGGCAATTGGGGGTATAGGATTAGCAATGACATTTAAAAATAAGGAGCAGTTAAATGGAAGAGACAATTGAGTTACGAGAGTTATTAAAGATCGTTTGGAAGGGAAAAGCTGTTATTGCAGTATGTACAATTGTATGTATGCTCTTAGCAGGAATTGCAAGCTGGTTCATACTAGATGAAAAATATGAATCGAAGGCAGTCGTACAAGTGGCAAGTGCAGTACAAGATACAGGAATTATGTCAAACTATGTGGCAGCCGAATTTACACCAACTATTTATGCACAACGTATCCAAAATAAACCAATAATGCAGCAAGCTTTTAAAGATGCAGGAGCTAAAGTGAATTATGATGAAAGGAATTTGTTTGCCACAATAGATACAGATCCATCAAAAAATCTAATTGAATTAAAATTTACTTCTAATTCGCCAACAGATGCTCAGCAACAATTGCAAATTTTAATGGAAGCAACAAAGCAAAAAATGAATGAGTCTGTTCAGGCGACATTACATGATTTGGAAAATACCTATAAAATGGAAGCTAGTGCTTTAACAAAAGAAATTGATTCCATTATTGAAAAGTACAACAAAGCGATTCGTGAAAATAATTTACCAGAATTATTAATATTGCAAACTATATTAAATACAGAAATTATACTTAATGTTTCTGATGAACAAACAGCTGCATTATCAAATGTCAATGGAAAATTGCAAAATGAATTATTACAAATGCAGGCTCAAATTCAAACGAAATCAGAAGAATATCGTAAAACACTTGCTAATTATCAATCAGTTAAAACGGGATTAGATAGCTTTAAACCAGACCCATTTATTCGGGTTATCGCAGAACCAACATTACCTGAGGTAGCAACTTCTCCAAATAAAATGTTAAATTTAGCAATTGGTTTAGTACTTGGCGCAATGATTGGTCTTGGTGTAGCGTTATTTAGACAATATTGGAAAAATAGTGAAACCGTAAAATAGATATAAGTGAGGAAGTTTTATATGAATTATCAAATGCGTTACATGCTATTTTTTATCATAGACTCTTGTATCGTGTTATCAGCGATTTATATGAGTTATTGGCTATTACATCCAACAATTAGTGGCTATTCAGATAAAGTTATTCTAGTTAGTGCTGTAACGTTATTAGTTAGTCATCATATTGCTGCTTACTTTTTTCATCTTTATGATCGAATGTGGAGCGTTGCATCAGTCAGGGAACTATTAACAATTGCCTATGCCGTTACAATATCTGTTGCAACGGCTAGTGGTATGCAATATTTGATAAAAAATGATGTATATGTTCGTGTTATGATTATTACTTGGATGTTGCATATAATTATGATTGGTGGCTCTCGTTTTATGTTACGTGTATTAAATGATCGAGAATCATTTCAAAATACGGCTAATCTAAAGCGAGTGTTAATTGTTGGAGCAGGACAAGGAGGGGCGATGCTTGCCAGAAATTTAATGCACGCCCCATATCCAGATAGATTACCTGTTCTATTTGTTGATGATGATATTAGTAAACAGCAACTTAAAGTAATGAATGTAACTGTGGCAGGGACTACAAAAGATATTTCAAAACTTGTCGTTAAGCACGGAATAGATGAAATTATTATTGCGATTCCTTCACTTGGTCGTATTGGGATAAAGAGTATTTATGAAGATTGTGCAGAAACAAATATTCCGGTAAAAATTATGCCAAGTATTGAAGATGTAATGACAGGAAAAGTAGCTGTTAATGAGATGAAGGAGATTCAAATAGAAGATTTGCTGGGACGTGATGAAGTAAAGCTAGATATGGTGGCTATTTCAAAAAAATTGACAGATAAAGTAATTCTGATTACAGGTGCAGGAGGATCCATCGGTTCTGAAATATGTCGCCAAGTAATGAATTTTCAGCCAAAACGTCTTATTCTTTTAGGGCACGGGGAGAACTCTATATATACAATCCATATGGAGCTACAACAAAGAAGTGTAGGTACAGAATTAATACCTATTATTGCGGATATTCAAGATAGAAGTAGAGTTTTTGAGGTGATTAAGGAATATTTACCAGACGTAATTTACCATGCTGCAGCACATAAACATGTGCCATTAATGGAATATAATCCAGGTGAAGCAGTAAAGAATAATATATTTGGGACAAAAAATGTAGCTGAGGCAGCACATGAATTTAGTGTCGGAAATTTTGTAATGATTTCAACTGATAAAGCAGTAAATCCGCCCAATATTATGGGTGCGACTAAAAGAGTAGCTGAAATGATTGTCCAAAATTTAGCAAAAGAAAGTAACACAAAATTTGCTGCTGTTCGATTTGGAAATGTTCTTGGTTCAAGGGGATCAGTGATACCTTTATTTAAAAAGCAAATTGCTAGTGGTGGACCAGTTACTGTAACACATCCTGATATGACTCGCTATTTTATGACGATTCCTGAAGCTTCTCGATTAGTGTTACAAGCAGGTACCCTTGGAGGAAATGGAGAAATTTTTGTTCTCGATATGGGGGAGCCGGTTAAAATTGTTGATTTAGCTCGTAACTTGATTCATCTATCTGGTTATACAGAAGATGAGATTAAAATTGAGTATACAGGTTTACGTCCAGGTGAAAAAATGTATGAGGAGCTATTAAATAAAGAAGAAATCCAAGAGGAACATGTTTATCCAAAAATTCATATTGGAAAAGCAAATCCTCTTGAGTGCGATATTTTAAAAAAATTATTGGAGAATATTTCGAGGGATGGAATTAATGAAAAAGTAAAAAAAGAGATTATATCAATTGCAAATAATAAAGAAAAAAGTTATATCAATCACTAATAATATAACTTTCTTAAGAATTTTATTTAGTACAGTAATAATAAAAAGTGGAAGTAAGTTTTTAAACTAATTAGATTTCCAATTTTCTATATATATGAATAGACATTTGTATCTGAATTAACCTAGATACTAGTTGAATTTAATTTTTATGTTATTCTGTATCCACGTAACGTTATTCAGTTGAATAGTTCCTGATAAGTGCTGATGCATTAAATCTAAGAAAGATAGGAAATAAACGATGATTAATATAAATTCATTTATAAAACAATTAACTTACTATTTTCCATCGCAAATTTACCCTTCTATAATGAACCTGATAATTATAATGATATTGGCAAGGGAACTAACTTTGGGGGATTTCGGAAACTATAATTTATTTATTACAGTTGTATCATTTGGATGCACAATTGTTACCCAATGGTTTATACAATCAATATTATTTTATAGACCTCAATATGAAAAAGAAAACAGAATTAGAGAATTTAACTTTCATTATAATAAGGGAATTTTCTATCTTTTTATATTTTTTATTGTAATAGCTATTATTATGAGTGGACTATATATTTGTAATATAAAAATGAATTATTCATTTATAATACTATTTTCAATATTTGTGCAATCAATCTTTAATTTAGAACAAGTAATTTTACAATCAAAATTAGATTATAAAAAATACGCATTGAAAAGCTTTTTAGTAACTACAATTAGATTCCTTTTAATTATTTTTATAATATACTTTATTGGACCAAATGTTGAGTTAATATTAATAGCTATTGCTATTAGTTATTTTTTATTTATTTTAAATAAAGTAAAAGAGTATCTAATGAAAGAGAAATTGGAGTTATCAGAGTCAACAAAAGTTTTTTATATAAAAATGCTTGTTTATGGAACACCATTATTAGGTTGGTTTTTATGTACTTCTTTTATGCATCTTTCAGATAGAATACTTATTAAGTTTTTTCATGATACTGAAGAGATGGCACTGTACTCAGGAAATTATTCAATAATCTCGGCAGGATTAGGATTAATTTTTGTTCCTTTAAATACTGTCTTGCAACCAATTATTATGAAAAAAGCAGCGGAAAACACTTTTAAAGTCGAAGAGTTAGAAAGTTTATTGAAAAAAATGACTACTATTTATCTGATTATTGGTATCCCAGCAATTTTATTAATAGATTCATTAAAAGAAGAAATTGTTTTTTTATTACTTGGAGAAAAATATGTAGTCGGCAGTGGCATTATTACTTATTTAATGATTGGTATGTTATTATGGAGTATTTCCATGATAGGACAAAAGGGTATGGAAATAAATAAACAGACAAATAAAATGTTTTACTTCATTCTAATAATAACTATAGCCAATTTTTTTGTGAACGTTATTTTAGTGAGATATTGGAGTTATCTCGGAGCCGCATTAGGTAACTTAATTGCTTTTTCATTATATTGTGTATTAGTATATTGGAATTCAAAGAAAAATATAAAATGGTTATTTGATTGGAAAGCAGTTACTATTCTACTTTTAACGGTAATACCCCTTATATATGGTATTAATTTTATAACTGAATTTCTTTTAAAGGATTTTAATAGCTTCATTATTATTTTAGCAAATAGTGTGGTTTTTTTAAGTATATATAGTGGATTGATTTACTTATTATTGAAATATAAAAAAATTAATATTAAATTTTAAAAAATTTTAATATATAGGAGGTGCATTTAAGAATGATAGGAATTATTTTTTTATTGAATGTGCGGTATGCACCATATATTAATAAATATACAGATATTTTAAAAAGAAATAATAAGGACTTTGAAATTATTTATTGGGATCGATTAAATAGCCCAGATGCACCAAAAGAATGGAAATCAAAAGTTTTTAACTATAATTCAAGGCTAGACAAAAGTAAAATTGCAAAAATATCAGATTTTTTGAAATTTAGAAAATTTGTTATTCGAACAATAGAATCCCGAAAGTATGAAAAGTTGATAATTTTAACTACTTTAACTGGTATTTTCTTGTCGGACAAGTTACTGAAAAATTACAGTGATAATTATATTTTAGATATTAGAGATTACTCTTTTGAGAAAAATCCAATATACAAAAAGTTAGTAGGTAAACTGGTTGAGAAATCAAATTTTACAGCAATATCTTCTGAAGGTTTTAAACACTTTTTACCTGAAAGTAAAAAATATATTAAAGTACATAATTTCAGACATGAAGATATTATGGCAAGCACAGAGTGTGCAAGAGAAAGATGGAATAAAGAAGAAAAAATAAAAATTTCTTTTTTAGGTTCTATACGACACTTTGAATTAGACACGAAGTTTATCGAAACCTTTATAAATGATAATAGATATATTTTAGAATATATAGGGGATGGACCTCACTATGTTAAGTTGAAAAAATATATTATTGAAAATAATTATGATGTTAATATTCCGGGTAGATATCATTTTAATGATAAGCCAAATATATTACAAAATGTTAATTTAATTAACGGATACTATGATGATAAAGAATATATTAATAAATTTGCAGTATCAAATAAATTCTATGATAGCTTAATATATAAAATCCCATTATTGGTTAATAAAAATGTGTATTTAGGTGATATAGTACGTGATAATTATTTAGGAATAACAGTTAATTTAGAAACATATTCAGAGAAATCTGGTATTACTAATTATATTTATGAAAGTTTAAAAGAATTTGATTATAATAAATTTGAAAAAAAATGTAATGAAATGATACAAGATATTTTATTAGAAGACCATATTTTTGAACAAAAACTATCTGATTTTATAAGTTCTTCTTAAAATTTTAAACAGAGGGGAATAATCTAATGATTAAATTTAAATTGTATTTAGGGATATTTTCTTATCTGTTTATCTATCTCTTTTTAACATTATCCATATATTTAATTAGTGTGTATACTAATTATAATGGATTAGGGGTTCCTTTATTAAATGGTAAGGATGATGGTGTTTTTTATTACGAACAGGCAATGAACATAGTAAATGGACTACCAGTTATAGAAAACCCACCAATGCATGTTATATTGATAGGCTGGTTAATGAAAATTACGAATATCGAAAACCCAATTATCATAAGAGTTTACAATTTTTTAGGTACTATGTTGATTTTACTTATTTCATTACTGGTATTAAAAAAAATAACATCTAACACAAAAGAATTGTATATATCTGGTGCTTTTTTGTGTGTAATTTTGTCTCTGTACCCTAGCCTGGTAGTATACAATGTATTATCAATTAATAGGGATGTATGGATAATTTTATTTTTCTTGTTATCCATAAATTTATTTATTAATATCTTCATTAAAAAAGGAAAGTATCCTATTATAATTTCTATACTGTGTATATTACCTTCAATTTACTTTCTTGGAGAGCATAGACATTATGCCCTTCTTAGTTATCTTTTAGGATCTGTAGCATTTTTGTTATTAAATGTAGCAAAAAATTATATAACGAACGGGGTAAAATTATTTATTTCTTTTGGAATAGTTTGTTTCAGTCTATTTTTTATTTTCTTTAAGAATATAACCATCCCTATTGTAGGGATGTCATTTATGGATGCTTTAACTTATAGAAATTTAGCTTTTGAGGGAATGGGCGGGGGAAGTCAAATGAATATATCATTATCACAACCCAATCTTATTTTGTTTTATTTCAATTATTTCTATAGTATAGTAAGCAATACTGTAGGTCCATTTCCATGGCAAGTAACAGGATTTTCATCGCTTATCCTACTATTAACTGAAGGTATATTCTTTTTCTTTGTCTTTTTCTTTCTATATAAACAAAGGAAGAATTTTAATAAAGTGGAACAATACCTTGTCGTACAAAGTGTTATTTGGTTCATGTTAATTAGTGTTACAAATGACAACTTTGGAACAGGTTCTAGATTAAGAATAATTGGATGGATTCCTATTTTAATAATTTTTTCAAAATATATTGCAATATATATTTTGAAAAAAAGGGAGAAGATTACAGGCGGAATTAGAATAGTAGATCAAAGTCAATGAAATTGAGAGCAATATTCGAATGTAGAAATTATTTTTAAAGAAGGTAGGTTTAAATGAAAGTATTATTTATTGCCTCTGTTTACAGGCATTTTAAAGCATTTCACATACCGTATATGAAATGGTTCCAGGCAAATGGCTTTGAAGTATATGCAGCCGCAAATTCTGAAGATCAAACTGAACGAGATTATTTAGATTCTTTAGGTGTGAAATGTATTGATATCCATTTTGAACGGAGCCCACTAAGTGTAAAAAATCTAAAGGCTCTTAAGCAATTGAAACAACTAAAAGAAAAATTGACATTTAATATTATTCACACACATACCCCAGTTGCTTCATTTTTAGTGAGACTTGCTTATGCCAATGACAATAAGACTAAGGTAATTTATACAGCACATGGTTTTCACTTTTATAAAGGAGCACCATTAATGAATTGGTTAACTTTTTTCTTTGCTGAAAAAATGGCTTCCAAATGGACAAATCATATCATAACAATTAATACAGAAGATTATCAGAATTCCCATTTGCTAGGTTATAGAGAAAATCAAATTAGCTATGTCCATGGGGTAGGAATAAATTCAAGTATAAAATTAATAGAACCTTTAAAAGTATCAAGGCTAAAAAAAGAATTTTCTATTAAAGATAATCAGGTTGTTATTGCCTGTGTTGCTGAACTTAATAAAAATAAAAATCAAATTTTTCTATTGAAAAATTGGAAAAAGATAAAAGCTCGATGTCCAAATGCCAAGCTCTTATTGATAGGAACTGGGAAAAGATATAAGTATTATTTTGATTATGTACAAAAAAATGAGCTTGATGATGTAGTATTTACAGGATATAGGAATGATGTACTAGATATTCTTCAAATTTCACATATTATAACCCTATTATCTAAGCGTGAAGGGCTAGGAAAATGTTTGTTAGAAGGTATGATATGTAAGTTGCCGTGTATAGCAACTAATACTAGAGGACCTAGAGATTTAATTAACGAGAGTATAAATGGTTATTTAATTGATTTAAATGATGATGATAATTTAATAAAGAAATTTATTTCATTGATTAAAAATGCTGAATTACGTAATGAAATGGGGAAAGAAAGTTATAATATAGCCCAAAGTTTTTTTTTGGAAAATGTTATAAAAGAGTATGATGAAATTTACAATAAGTATATTGAGGTTGATAATGAAAAGGTTAATAGATTTTAGTACTAGTTTTATCATGTTAATTTGTTTATCACCAATGATTCTACTAATTTGGGTTCTAATTTTAGTAAAGCTAGACTCTCCTGCAATCTTCAAACAACCACGTCCAGGCTTAAACGCTAAAGTATTCTATGTATATAAATTTCGTACAATGACAGATGAACGAGATGAAAAGGGTGGGTTTTTACCAGATGCTGAGCGATTAACATCATTTGGGAAGTTATTAAGAAAGTTAAGCCTAGATGAACTGCCGCAGTTATGGAATGTATTAAAAGGAGAAATGAGTTTTGTAGGTCCCCGTCCACTTTTAGTAGAATATTTACCACTGTATAATGAAAGACAAGCACGTAGGCATGAGGTACGTCCTGGAATAACAGGGTGGGCTCAGGTAAATGGACGTAATGCAATTTCTTGGGAGCAAAAATTCGAATATGATGTATGGTATGTGGAAAATCAATCTCTGTGGTTGGATTTTAAGATATTAATATTAACAGTGAAAAAAGTGTTTGTATCAGAGGGGATTAATCAAGAAGGTCAAGCAACAATGGAGAAATTTAAAGGGAGTAAATAAAAAATGAGAAATATTGTAGTATATGGTTCTGGCGGTTTTGCAAGGGAAGTTGTTCATTTAATTGAAAATATAAATGAATTAAATGATGAGTGGAATGTGCTTGGATATTTAGATGATAATGAATTAAACCATGGATTAATTATAAATGAATTACCAGTATTAGGCGGTGCAGAATGGTTGGAGAACAATGACATTGTATATGTTGTCATTGGCATTGGTGCACCTAATACCAAAAAGGCAATTGTTCAAAAACTAAAAAAGTATTCAAATGTGCGGTATCCTAATTTAATTCATCCTACTGTAAAAATATCAAGATTCAATCAATTAGGAGAAGGTAATATTATCTGTGAAGGGAATATATTAACAACTAATATTATCTTAGATAATTTTGTTATTCTGAATTTGAATTGTACAATAGGACACGACGTACATATAAAGAATTTTTCTACAGTCCTGCCTAACTCATCAATTTCTGGAAACGTAATGCTTGGGGAATGTGTTGATTTTGGTACAAATGCAACGATTATACAAGGTATTACGATAGGTCAAGGAACAATTGTTGGTGCTGGAGCTGTAGTAGTAAAAGATTTGCCAGCCAATTGTACTGCTGTAGGTGCTCCTGCAAAACCAATAAAATTTCATAAGTGAAAATCTTTGAGAGAAGGCATGTAACATGACACAACGAATTTTATTATCCTCACCCCATATGAGTGGACATGAACAAAAATATATAAATGAAGCATTTGAGACAAACTGGATTGCACCACTTGGACCAAATGTAGATGGATTCGAGCAAGAGCTTGCTAAATACGTAGAGATAAATGGTGCAGCAGCAGTTAGTTCAGGGACTGCCGCTATAGACTTGGCTTTAAACTTATTAGGTCTTGAGCGTGATGATATTGTATTTTGTTCAACGTTGACTTTTGTAGCAAGTGCAAATCCAATTTTGTATCGAGGAGCAAAGCCTGTTTTCATTGATTCTGAATGGGATACGTGGAATATGTCACCACAAGCCTTGCTAAGAGCATTTGAGGATACAAAGGCTAAAGGAGAATTACCAAAAGCTGTTATAATCGTTAATTTATATGGGCAAAGCGCAAAAATGGATGAACTGCTTGCCATTTGTGAATCTTACGGTGTTCCAGTAGTGGAAGATGCGGCTGAATCACTAGGATCTACTTATAAAGGAAAAAAAAGTGGAGCATTTGGTCAGTTTGGGATTTTCTCGTTTAATGGTAATAAAATCATTACAACATCTGGAGGAGGCATGTTGGTTTCTAATGATGTGGAAGCCCTGAAGCATGCGAGATTTCTTGCAACACAGGCCCGTGACGCGGCAAAGCATTACCAACATAGTGTTGTTGGTTATAATTACCGTATGAGCAATGTTGTTGCAGGAATTGGACGAGGACAGCTTGAGGTACTGGATGAGCGTGTGGCACAAAAAAGAGCAATTTTTGAACGTTATGCTGATACTTTTTCAGCTATTGACGGTTTACATATGATGCTAGAGCTAGAGGAAACATTTTCTAATCGTTGGTTGTCCACAATGACAATGGATCCTGAAAAAATCTCTATTTCACCCTATGAGTTAATAGATAAGTTGAGTGAGGCAAATATCGAAGCACGTCCAGTATGGAAACCATTGCATTTACAACCATTGTTTGAAGGATGCGATTTTTATCCTCACAATGAAAATGAAGTTGTAAGTGAAAAATTATTTAATACAGGTATTTGTTTACCATCCGATTCTAAAATGACAATAGAAGAACAACAACGCGTAATTGATCTAATTTTAAAAAATATTTAATAATAAAATTCAATTTTACTACTCTGGTTCATTTAAAGTAAAATCTTATATAGAAAATATAGATATGTCTCTTAATGAGATGTATCTTTTTATTTTATTCTCAATATTAGGTTTGCTACTACCGATATAATAGCAAAATAGGAAAAGAAAAAGTTTAAAAATATATTTAATATACATAGAAATACAATCGAAATCGCTTGAATACATCTAGACTCTAAATCATTTTTATTAAATTTAACACAATTCATCTTAAAAGTGGGGATACTATATTGATAGCAGAAATTGTAAAAACAACATTGCTAAATTGTTCGCTAGATGATAATGATCTCGTACAATATAAAGATCGCGTAAAAAATATCCATAACGCATTACCACACTATCCTTTAACAGGCTGGATCGAGTCACCTTTACAAAATCATGAGGAACTGCTTACCTCTATTGAACGTGTGGCAAGTGAAATAAGAGCTTGTGCGGATGTTCTAGTTGTTGTAGGCGTTGGTGGCTCCTTCTTAGGTGCGCGTGCAATTCAGGAGGCGCTGATGCCTTATTTTGGGCTGGCTAAGGGTGGCATTGAGGTTGTCTATGTTGGCTTGAATATGAGCGGTGCATATATTAAAGAGCTTCTGGCTTATTTAGATACGAAACAAGTATATGTCAATGTGATTTCGAAGTCAGGCGGTACAATGGAGCCGGCGTTGGCCTTTCGTGTAATGCGTTTATATATGGAGGAGCGTTATGGCGAGAAGGTAACGGAGCGTATTATTGTCACGACGGATGCGGAAAAAGGCATCTTAAAGGGAATCGCTGATAAGGCTGGGTATCGTCAATTTGTTATTCCTGCTGATGTGGGTGGGCGTTATTCTGTATTAACGCCTGTTGGTTTATTACCTGTGGCGGTTGCAGGTGTTGATATTCGTGCTTTAATGGATGGTGCACGTTATGCAGCAACAGAGCTAGCAGAAGAGGATTTGGCGCATAATGATGCCTACAAATATGCGGTGATGAGACATATGCTTTATGAGCAGGGCTATACCATTGAATTGCTTGCGTCCTTTGAGCCTGGACTCAATAAATTCCATGAATGGTGGAAACAGCTTTTTGGTGAAAGTGAAGGGAAGGCGCATAAGGGACTTTATCCTTCTACTGTTAATTTCTCCACTGATTTACATGCCATTGGGCAGTTTATTCAGGAGGGCAGTCGTGTTATGTTTGAGACATTGCTACACTTCCATGAAATAGAGGGCGATTTAGCTGTACCATTTGATGCCCGCAATGAGGATGGCTTGAATTATTTGTCGACTCGTACTTTTAATGAAATTAATGCGATTTCTAAGCAAGGAACGGCTCTTGCCCATGCAGAGGGGCAAGTGCCTGTTATTCAATTAGAATTGCCAAAGCTGGATGCTTATCATCTTGGGTATTTGATTTACTTCTTTATGAAGGCCTGTGCAATGAGTGCTTGCTTACTAGAGGTAAATCCATTTGATCAGCCTGGTGTTGAGGCCTATAAACGTAAAATGCTAGAGTTGCTGAAAGAAGAAAAGGTGATAAGTAAATGAAGAATGTCCATGAATTATATATTGGCTGGTTGGAGCAGTCTCTTCCTAGCTATTTAGCTGAGGAGCTTGCCTTAATTGCAAGTGATGAACAAGCAGTCGAAGACCGTTTTTATCAATATGTGTCCTTTGGTACTGGTGGGATGCGTGGTGTTTTAGGCGCTGGAACGAATCGTATAAATGTTTATACGATTCGTCGTGTTGCTGAAGGGCTTGCTCGTTATATTGAATCCAATGGTGAAGCTGCTAAACAGCGTGGTGTTGTTATTGCTTATGACACACGTCATTTTTCGTATGAATTTGCCTGTGAGACTGTAAGTGTACTAGGAGCACATGGTATTCGTTCTTATGTTTATAAGGAAGCAAGACCAACACCACAGCTGTCGTTTACGGTTCGGAAATTAAATGCTTATGCAGGTGTGGTCATTACTGCTAGCCATAATCCGAAGCAATATAATGGGTTTAAAGTATATGGTGAGGATGGTGCACAATTAACGCCACAATTTTCCGAAGCTATTATCGCCTATATGAACGGAATTGAGGACATTTTTACTATTCAAGTGAAGGAACTCGTGTTATTAGAGCAGCAAGGACTTATTACTTGGCTTGCAGGTGATTTGGATGATGCATATTTATCGAGTCTTTTAACCTTAAAGGAAAATCAGAATATTGCGTTGGATATGAAACTCGTTTATACACCATTGCATGGTGCAGGCTTGGTGCCCGTTAGTGAAGGGTTGCGCGCATTTGGTTTTCAACAGGTACATATTGTTGAGCAACAAGCTGTGCAGGATGGTGATTTTCCAACGATTTCTTATCCTAACCCAGAGGAATCGAAAGCTTTTGAGTTAGCTATGAAGCTTGGTGCACAGGTTGGAGCGGATCTTTTGCTGGCAACTGATCCAGATGCGGACCGTTTAGGTGTTGCAGTTAAAAATGGAGATAGCTATGAGCTGTTAACTGGTAATCAGCTTGGTGCTTTATTGCTCCATTATTTATTGTCTACAAAGCAACAGCATGGAACGCTACCTAGCAATGGCGTTATGCTAAAAACAATTGTTACATCTGAATTAGGTACTCATATTGCTGAAAAATTTGACGTAACGACAGTAAACACCTTAACGGGCTTTAAATATATTGCTGAGAAGATTGCAGAATATGAGCAATCTGGTGACTATTCGTATGTATTTGGTTATGAAGAAAGCTATGGCTATTTAATAGAAACTTTTGTGCGTGATAAGGATGCTGTACAGGTAGCATTGAAGGTTGCAGAAATGGCAGCTTTTTATGCCAAGAAAGGGCAAACTTTATTAGATGGTCTGCAAAGCCTATACGATCAATTTGGTACCTATCAAGAGGCACTAGTTTCCCAAGTATTTGAAGGTAAAAATGGTCAGGAAGAGATGAAAGCTATATTAAATAACCTTCGCCAAAACGCACCTACATCCATAGGTGGGATAGCGGTTAAACGTTTTGAGGATTATTTAACAGGTATTTCGACCTTAGCAGATGGCACTACTGAGAACATTACATTACCTAAAGAAAATGTGTTGAAGTATGTTTTAGAGGATACCTCTTGGGTCGCTATTCGTCCATCAGGTACAGAACCAAAATGTAAATTTTATTTTGGTGTTGTTGGACAAACAGCAGAAGAAGCAAAAGATAAATTAAAGCGACTTCAGGCTACATTTAAGGTTTAAAGAAATCCTATTAAAAACGCCCACTTCTTTCTATTCTAAAAAAGTGGGCGTTGCACATTATTGAAGTCGTTTTAATTCAGCTTCCTGTTGAATGGACCGCACTGACAATAGTTCGATAATGCGATGCTGGCTTTCTTGAATGGCCTCAAGTTTGTTTACTTTTTCATTTGTTTCTAAAACAGCCTGCTTGATTTGCTGCTGTTCAATTTCTATTATTTCAAGACGATTCTCCACAGACTCAAGACGTTGATTAATTTTTTTTAGTTCGCTTAAAACTTCCTCCATTCCTTTCACCTCTATTCATTTAAATCTATCTATTTTTTTAATCTCTCTCTATAAAAGTAATCTCTCTAATTATAACATAGAAAACAAGCTTACAAGTATCACCATTGCAATCATCGACAAAATATGACATGCTTAAAAGAGAGAGAAAAGAACTAGGAGAATGTTGTAGTGATTAAAGAGTGGGATTACCTACGTGTGGTGGCGTGTCTGTCTATTTTACTATTACACACATCTTCATGGGTGATTATGGAGGTTGGGGCAGAGCCAGAGCAGACGTTTTATCTTTTTTTAAGGATTGTGTTGTGCTATGCGACACCGACGTTTATTGTATTGTCTATTTTAATATTGGCCAATCGTTATCATGAGAAACTACCAAGGAACTTTTGGTCGAGTAGGATTCAATATATTTTTGTTCCCTTTTTAGTATGGGCTTTTATCGATGCAGTAGTTGTTGAGTCCATTTATCAAAAAGGTTTATTATGGGAAAAGTATTTTGATAATATTGTTTATGGAGAGTTTGTTGGCTGGTTTGTTGTTGTAATTATGCAGCTATATGTAATCTTTACGCTGCTAACACGTTTTAAATGGTCGATAGCATGGTTTTTACCATTTAGTGTGTTGGTTACGCTTATTCATCATACTGTGATTTTATTGCCATATCCTATTTTTCAAGAAAATAGTATTTGGCTACGATTTTTCTTTACTGGCTGGCTTGGTTATTTTGCTATTGCCTATGTATTTGGTATCTATTATTCACAAATTGCAGCATTAGCTCGAAAATATCGGTATGCGACAGTTGTATTAGTTGTACTGTCTGCTGTCTTTTTGTATATTCGTTTGCTTTTAGGTTTCGTAGAGGTGCATTCAAGGCGTCTTGATTTAATACCATTTGTGATTAGTATGGTGCTATTTGTGATTGCCTGGGGACAGTCTTTACCGTATACAAAAGCTGTTAAGGTGCTGAGTCAATATGCGTTTATGATTTATCTTATGCATTGGGAAGTTTTGCGTTTATCAACTGGCTGGTTTGTAGAGCATTTCGATAGTACCCTAGTCCGCGTACCGTTGTTGTTGCTATGGACGTTAGCTGTTTGTCTACTGTTGACCAAATTTATTTCATTACTGCCATTTAGTCAATGGATTGTTGGGAAAATTAAAAGACCTACTACATAGTAAAAGCAGTGATTTCTTTCAAAATAGAAATCACTGCCTTTTTTTGTAGTATCGCCAGTAGCTTCAACAAAATCGCTGCTAAAAGTTGTAATATCGCCAGTAACCTCAACAAGATCGCCGGTAGAAGTAAAAATACCGCCACTAGTTTACAAAGAAAATTATTCTGGCATTAATTTTAAGTTTCGATCATTGTATGCTAGCACGACATAATCTGGATGTAGATTTTGTAAATATGGAATAATATCCTTCTCCAAGTATCGTAAATCTAAAATAGTTAGCTTTTTAAAGTGGCTTGCTACATGAAATTGAATAGCATTAAAATAAGAATCTTTGATAACAACAATATGTTTATCACTGTCATAGTCTTCATTAACTATTGTGAGCTCTGCAAAGTCTCGACTATAGGCATCTGCATAGTTTACGACTGTGTCAGGATTCATTTTTTTTGCACGACCATATACAGCCTCGTATGGAGCAGTAACGCCTCCTTCGATTGTACCGTCATAGATGGTAAATTGTGTTGCAAACGAAGGTGGTTCGTTATAGCAAATTTGATCGTGGTTATTGACGGTCATGTATAAGATTTTATTCCAGGAGCCAGCAAACTTATTGGGTAAGCAATAGGCGTTGTCTTCCTTGTATGGAATCGGCTGAATTGCTTCACCAAGTCGCTCGCTCATTGTTTTTATTAGTGCCTCGTAGCCTGTGTATGCACCGCGCATAGTCCAGTGATGATCTGTTTTAAAGAAGTACTGTTCTGTAGAGAAGTCATTCTTCATTTCATCATAGAGTCGGATATTGTCAACGCCAGCAGCAGTAACAAGCTTATGTAAGCGCTCATTATTGGCTATTCCGGCATCTTCAGGCATATAGCTAGGACTTGGTTCCCGTGAGTAAGTAGCCTTCGCTGGCAGTGAATAAAACGTAAACGGTATTCTTTTTTCGGCTAGTTCTTCGCTGAGTTTTTGCAAATCAGTGGCAAAGGAAGTAAGTTCCTTTTCAGATTTTGCTACGGCTGGCTTTGAAATAATCCAGCCACTAGTATCGTCTACTGCGTATTTATCGTTTAAATAGGTTTTGCCAACCGCTCGCTGGAAGTGCACATAATTGCGCATCCATGTATCACGGGCAGGAAACTGATCGGAAATATAGGATTCCACCTGTTTTGACCATGCGCCAGAGAAGATTTCCTGTAAGCTAGGTGATAGATTGGCAGATTCTAATGGACGATTTTCCATTTCTGACTGTTTACGATCCACAGTTTTGACATGTATGACGAGGCCACCGAAAATGATGCAAAAAAAAGTTATTGGTAATAGATACATTTGAATTTTTCGCATGCTGTCCCACCTAGAATCTAAAGTATATAAATGGATTATGTGTTGCGTTGACTAAAAACATTGTGATAAAGAGTAACAGTGCCCCATAGTAAATGGATTGTCCAACACGCAGGCTCCAGTCAAAAGATAGGGAGCTAGTAGCTCTTTGTTCACTCCAAGTTTGATATAGTCGATAGATTGGCATTGCAAAAATAATGGCAATGACAAAGTATACCCCATAATCCTTTGTTAGTAATATCGTTTCATAATTATAAAGTGCTGCATCGGATAGTCCAAACATGGTTTTAATATAGCTGAAAGCATATGTAAAGTCGTTCGCTCTAAAGAAGACCCAGCCGATCATTACTATAATAAGTATATAAATATGGCGTAGGAAACGAGGTATACGTTCTAGCCATTTTAAAAGCACCCATTTTTCAAGGCAAATTAATATTCCGTAATAAAAGCCCCATGCCATAAATGTCCAGCTTGCTCCGTGCCAAAAGCCCGTTAATGTCCAAACTATTAATAAATTTCGATAAAGCTTCCATTCATGGCTAACGCGGCTGCCCCCAAGTGGGAAGTAAACATAATCTCTAAACCAGCTGCTTAGTGAAATATGCCAGCGACGCCAGAAATCTGTAACTGATTGTGCAATATACGGATAGTTAAAGTTCTCCTCAAATTTGAAGCCAAATATTCGTGCTAACCCGATGGCCATATCACTATAGCCAGAGAAGTCAAAATAAATTTGAAGCGAGTACGCTAGAATTCCTATCCAAGCAGTCCCTGTTGTTAAATCTCCGCCTGATAAACTAAAGACATGATCAGCAATCTCGCCCATTGGATTGGCAATCAATACTTTTTTAGCTAAGCCCTGCACAAAACGACGGATACCAATCATCCAATCCTCCGCTGTGGAGAGGCGTTTTTTTATTTGCTCTGCCACTGTTTGATAGCGAACAATCGGTCCTGCCACAAGCTGTGGAAAAAGTGTAATGAAGAGTGATAAGTCCAAAAAGTTGCGTTGAGCCTTAACATCCTTTCGGTAAACATCAATTACATAGCTGAGAGCTTGGAACGTGTAGAATGAAATGCCGATTGGAAGCGGTACAGCCTGCCATTCAATTGCTTGCTCCAGGTAGTTGTTTAGGATGTCCACAAAAAAGCCAGCATATTTGTAATAGCCAAGGATGGCTAAGTTACTGACAATCACTAGCCAAAGTAGGGCTTTTCGTTTAGACTGCGAAATCGTATTTTCAATGATAATGCCCAAAATATAGTTGAGTAAAATCGAAATCATCATTAAAAGTACATATCTCGGCTCGCCCCATGCATAAAAGAAGAGACTGGCCAACAGTAATATCGTGTTGCGTAACATCTTTGGAGAGATGAAGTACACAATGAGCACTAATGGCAAAAAGACATATAAAAATATAAGGCTACTAAAAACCATTCCTTCAAATCCCCATCTCTTATTTATATATTGCATTTATATGGTCATGCATAGATTGCCATATTCAATGCTTATACCGCAATAAACGGTTTGAAACATCCAAGATAACTGATAATCCGCAAAACTGCTAGAAAATTCTAATATAATCAAGGAAATGCATGAATAAATTACCTACCTTATTGTAACGTAAATTCACGAATTGTTCACCAGTGTATTTTTACTAAATAATGGATAAAAGTCGATTTTTGTCGAAATTTAGTTGGTAAAAATGACATGGGCAATATGGTATATTTTTCGCTTGGCAGTAAGGTTTGTATGTTAATTTTAAGGATGGATGACTACTATCTTTTTAAGTAAATTATGGTTATAAACCCTTTAAAAATCTACTGTTACCACATATTTCATTCCAAATCTTGCCCTTTGAAATTTATTATCTTGTAATCTTATAATAGATTTGTAGTCACCAAAAGTGGCTAATTTATCTAGGAGGTTATTGCACATGAAACAAAAATATAGTAAATGGGTTGTCGGCGCAGCATCAGCAGCCCTAGTAGCATCAGCAATCGTACCAGTAGCAAGCGCAGCAAGCTTTTCTGATATTGAATCAAGTGACCACAAGGAGGCTATCTTAGCATTAGCAGATGCTAAAATTGTAGCAGGTTATACAGATGGAACATTTAAGCCAAATGCGGTTGTTACTCGTGGTAACGTAACAAAATTCTTAGGGAAATGGTTAGTATCTGAAAACTATGAGATTCCTACAGATTATGCTACAGAAGCACGTTTCACTGACCTACCAACAACTGCTCCAGACAAAGAGTTATTACAATATGCAGCACTTGTAAAAGATGCTGGCGTATTCAAAGGCTCAAACAACCAATTAATGCACACAAATAACATGAACCGTGAGCAAATGGCAGTTGTATTAGTACGTGCTATCAAAACGGTTTATAACGTAGATTTAGTGGCAGATTATAAAGAATCTGACTTCAAATCAACAATCACTGATTTAGACAAAGCTACAGCTACTGAAAATCGTGAAGCAATCATCGCGTTAGAATATGCTGGACTTACAAACGTGAAAGCGTTCAATCCGAAAAACACATTAACACGCGGTCAATTTGCATCATTCTTACACCGTACAATTTCAAACATCGGTGAAGAAGCACCTTTAACTGTTAAAGAAGCTAAAGTTGTAGATGCAACTACATTAGAAGTTACACTTTCTGATGACAAAAAACATACAGTAACATTACCAACTCCACTTCCAGAAAATAAAGAAACAAATGTAGAGTTTGTGATTGATGGCAAAACTTATTCAGCTGTAGTTACATATGTAACTGAGTTAAAAGTAAAAACTGTTGATGCAGTCAATGCAAAAACGTTAGCAGTAACATTCAACAAACCAGTTGAAACAGAAAAAGCTAAATTTGAGCTTAAAAAAGATGGCTTCAAATCTAACTTCACTTCTATTACATGGAACGAAGACAAAACAGTTGCAACAATTGAATTAACTAGCAAAATTACAAAAGGTGAATTCACAGTTAGCGTATCTGGCGTTGCTGATCAAGCAGTAACTGGCACTGTTAAAACTGAAGATGAAAAAGTTGCTGGTATTGAAATTCTTGGTGAAGTAGCACCATCTACAAGCAACACAACAGCTACAGTTGGCTTCCAAGTAACAAACCAATACGGCGAAGATATTACAAAGCTAAATGCTTCTGCTTTAACATTAACTGCTGCAGGCGCTGATTCAGCTGTTGCTAATGCAGATGGCTCTATCACGATTACAAAAGCTGCAGGACTTAAAGAAGGCGATAAAGTAGTTGTGACTGCTATCCACGGTGCAACTGCAACAACAACTACTAAAACTGTAACAGTTTCTGCTAAAACTGTAGCATCTGATATTACTATTGGTACTCTTTATAATAAAGATGGCAAAACATTCAGTGAAGATGTAAATTTAGCAAAAGATAAATTCTATCTTCCTGTTACTTTAAAAGATCAATATGGTAAAGAAATTACTGATCTTAACCGTTTAAATGGAGCAAATTCTGAGGTTCTTGTAACAAACACAAACCAAGCTGTTGCGACATTCGGTGTGTTTGAAAAACAAACAATCGACGGAAAAGATGTTATCGTATTACCTGTTGCAAACATCGTAGCAGCTGGTGACACAAACGTAATCGTGATTGCTAAAGCAACTGGTAAAAACGGTCAAATTGCAGTGAAAGTAGCTGAAGGTGTACGTGCTGATTCAGTTACATTAGGAGCACCAGCAAAAGTTGTTACTGCTGGAGCGGATATTTTATTCCCATTATCTGTATTAGATAAACAGGGCAATTCAATTAAAGAAGTTACTGCATTAAACGGCACTAAAGGTATTACAATTACTGGCGGTACTTTATTTGAAAAAGATGGTGAGCTTTATGCAAAAGTAGCAGGCGCTGGGGTAGTAGAAAACGCACCAGTAACAGTTGTTGTTACTTCTTCAACTGGTAAAGTGGCTACACAAACAGTTATTCCTAAAGCTGCAACTGCACCAAAAGTAATTACTGGCTTAGATAGCAAAGTAAGCACATCTATCCGTGAACTTACAGGTGCTAAAGTTGATATTTCTGCAAAAGATATCGTAGTAGAAGATCAATTTGGACAAGTAATTTCTACTGACGAGCTTCTTGCAAAACTTGCAACTGCAGACTACACAATTAAAGCATTTACAGATGCTGATGCACCATTTACTGTATCTGGTGAAATTAAAAATGCTGCTAACAACAAAATTACAGTAGAGTACAAAGCAGGCGCTACTAAAACGACTGCAAACGTTACATTTAAACTTGTAAAAGTTGCAGACAACACTGCTAACGAAGCAAGCTCTTACTCAAAACAATTCTCTGTAGTCAAAGATAGCTCATTTACTTCTTATAAAGTAGAAGATATCAAACCTATCTATGTAACTAATGGTGCTATTCCAGCTGGTTACGGAAAAGATATCGTAGTAAAAGCTGTAACAGCTAATGGTGGAGAAGTTACACTTTCAGCTGGCTCTGATTACACTGTAAAATCAGCAGTTCTTACAAGCGTAGCTGATGGTAATATTACGACTACTGATGCTGCAAATGTAGTATTTGATAAAGATGCAAAAACAGCAACTGCAAAAGTAACAATTACAATCAATGCTACAGGTGAAGAAATCGTTAAAGATGTAACTTTCTCTAACGTTGCACCAAAAGTTGAAAAAGTAGCTGTTGTAGAAAACAACAAAGCTGCTAACTTTATTGCTGGCGAATCTGTAAATCTTGTAACAACTTACTCTTACAATGTAGATACAACATTCGGCTTAGATGCATTCTTCGGTTTAGCTGACGTAGTTGTTACTGACCAATATGGCGTAATGGCACAAGTTGATGAGAATGGTGCTAACAAAGGTAAAGCAACATTCAACGGTGTTGCAACTGCTGCTACAACTTTAACTTTATCTAAAGTTTCTGGTGAAGTAGTATTCAGCAATAACGGTACAGATACTGCAGCTGCTACAGGTAAAGCAAACGATGTATTCAATGCTCGTGTGAACATTGATGGTCAAAGTGCAACACCTGTTAAAGTAACAGCTAAACAAGACTTCAATAAATAAGATAGTTTTTTCTAAACAGTGGAGATTCGAGTAAATCGAACGCTCCACTTTTTTTTTCTGGATAGAAAACTAGAAAAGCTGGGCTATGAATGTTGCATTGGTATATTATGAAACTTTTGGTTTCTCTTACTCGTATTATCATAGTAAAATAGATAAAACATGGTGAGGGGTTGAACTGGTGAAGAAGCATACTTTATTTCAGGGCGCATTAATTGCTGCTCTAACAACAAGTGCTATTGTGGTACCGACTGCACAGGCAGCAGAAAAATTTACGGATGTTGATTATACACAGGAATATGGGGCTGCTGTAAAGGATTTAGCGGAGCGAGGTATTATAAAAGGGTATGCGGATGGTACATTTAAACCATTTGCTGATGTTACACGTGGACAGGCTGCAAAAATTTTAGCCAATGTATTACATTTAGATACAAAGAATGTAGAAGACCCTAAATTTACGGATGTTAAGCCAAGCGACGATTATTATGGAGCTATTGCAGCCTTGGAAAATAAAGGGGCGTTACTAGGCTTGGCTGATGGCAGCTTTGGTGTCAATGAAGCCATTACACGTGAACAATTAGCACAAATGCTAACTGCTGCTTACCAGATAGAAAGCAATGAAGTAGATGCTTTACCCTTTACAGATATAGTGAAATATTCCGAAGCTTATTATGCAGTTATTCCATTGTTTGAAAATCAGATAACGAAGGGAATTACGCCAACTAAGTTTGGATTAAAGGAAACTGTCAATCGTTCACAGCTTGCAGTATTTATTCAGCGCATGGAGGCTATGCAGGCTAAACGAGTTACCAAAACGTTTACAGCAAAAGAGCTTGGATCTAATTTTATTGAGGCATATGCTACAGATAATCAGGCGATAGAAGGAGATCATGAATCTTTCCGAATGCATCAAGCTAATAATGAAGTGAAAATTGAAGCATTACGAGAAGGATCAGGCTATTTTATGCTGATGGGCTACAATATCGATAATGAAGAAAATTATGAAATGATAGAAATGGTGAAATATAAAGTAACTGTCAGCAAAGTCGATGGTAAACTCCAGATGAATTGCCAGCAATCGGACGAGGTAACTCCAGGCATAGCGATGTTATTGGAGGAGGATTTAGGCTTTGATCCAAAAAACATTCAGCTAACAACGGCTGGTGGACATGCTGTAAGTGAAAAAGTATACAGCTATCAGCCAGTGAATTTTGATGGCTGGGAAGAGGAAATGATTCCGAAAGGTGGAAGCTATGAGCTAAAGCTATTGCAAGCGGGTGATTATATTGCAACATTATCAGACGGTAAAGGTCAATCAGTTCGAGTAGGAATTCATGCCGAATCGAGCGGCTATGATATATATACAACGTCCGCAGTTGAAATAAACAGTGCATTTATTTCAATGAGTGATATTGGCTTTACAGTGAAGGATATTAAAGTAGAGCAGTATACAGGTGCAAGATATGATCATCAAATCATCAATGCGGAGCTTTCAACAGAAGGTGTTACGATAAAGGGAGTAGCAAAAGAGGATTCGCTCTTCTCTATTCGTCTAACTGGTACAAATGGTGAGAAGCTTTATGTTCATGGCATGATCTATGAAGTAAGCGGGGTCACAACGATGTACTATGAGTTTGCAACAGAGGAACAAATGGAGAATACACCCTTTTATTAAAAGGTATTAATAGCTAACAAGAAACCTCCCTAGCAAAATACAAGGGCACTGAAAAACTAAAAAAATCACTTTTTTATATTAGAAATTTGTCTTTTGTTAGATTTGAAAACTAAAAAAAGTCGATTTGCATCACAATTTTTGTGGCAAATCGACTTTTTCAGTGCCCTCGCAAAATACAGGGAGGTTTTTAATATATTAAAAGACAATATATTTTACATAGTCTTTCCAACCTATTTCTTTAAACTGTTGCCATTCAATCCTTTTTATTGGCATGGAACGGAAGGTACGAGCTAAAATATTGCGATTTTCTTTATCGATCATCGGTATCCCAGCTTCCATATAGCCTGTAAAGATTGTAGTATCTGCCGTTTTGAAGGCAACGTCTATATCCTCCAAACGAATTTTACCGTCTTCACCAATAATATAAACACTCTGTTGGCCCTTCTTTGTAGACTTTACCCATGTAGAATCAATTTTATAGGCATCGAATGCTTCATTCACGATAATGGAAGCCTGACCAACTGTAGAGAATGGAATATTGTCTAGAACATTGTCCTGCTGCAATATGACCTCATAGCTTGAAGGCTGTGGCAGCTTTATTGATTTAGCTAATTCATTTGCCCAATGCGATTCATTATTAGTAGCTATCAGTTGCTTTTGAAGTACAATACCAGATAAATCATCCTTATAATGCTGCAAGTCAAAATTAACGGTTTGACCATCCTTCACCTTTTGCCATTCATCCTCAGATAAGTAGGCGAGCATAGATTTCTCTAATGAATAAATTTCAAATGTTACTGCGCCAGCCTCTTCTATTATGTTTGAAATAACACCGTCAACAGGACTAATAACACCTTGGCGTGCCTGAATTTGGGCTATTTGTGCTTCCATTAATGCTACTTGTCTAGTTGCCTCTGCAATATGGCGGTTTAAAATTGCCATTGCAGAAGAAGGAGAATTTTGCTGACCTAATTCTAATTTAACCGTGACATTTAGCTTATCACTAATTTGATCCGTATTGATAGAGCTTTTAGGGTCACTTTGCCCACCATATTCCGATTCTATTTGTGCTAAAGCGGATTCTAAATCACTTAATTCCGTTTCATAAGCATCACGCTCAGCTTCAAGCTTTGTTAATTCATCGTCAACTTCTTCTGTTTTATAGCTAGCTAATATATCGCTGACACGAACTTCCTGACCACGTTTAACATCGATCGCAGAAAGGCTTTTTGCATCTGCGGAGATGGAATATGTTTGTGCCGGAGCAACTATTGCATCTTTTTTAATTGTTTCTACACGATCACCGGTAGTAGCTCTTTGGAATTCATCTATAAAATAGGAGCGAGCAACCTTACTGTCATCCTTAAATACAAAATAAGCATTCACGCCGATTAGTATCGCTAGTACAATCATACTCAAACTTGTCCAAGGTCTGGATTTAATAAAGCGCATCATCCTAACCCCCTTGTAATCCATTCTTGTAAAGGCAGTACACTAATCATTCCAACAAACACAGCCATTAGCACATGTAGA
The DNA here is from genome assembly GCF_050272555.1 of Lysinibacillus sp. NPDC047702. Lineage (NCBI taxonomy): Bacteria > Bacillati > Bacillota > Bacilli > Caryophanales > Bacillaceae > Lysinibacillus > Lysinibacillus sp. NPDC047702. The sequence continues at coordinate 126,168 of NZ_JBNNMG010000006.1, forward strand.
ATAATTATTTTTGCTAGCAAAACTTTACGATCTGATACTTCCTCCCATTTAGAAAGAAAGGTATATTGCACAATGATTGTGAATAGGGTTGCTATAGTTAATTGATTAATAACAAATAATACTACATCTGTTTCCATAACTTGCTGAGCAAGTGGTGCAAGTGATAGGAAGGAGAAGGTAGTTGTATAGCCTACTAAATAGAACACAGCAAATAATATTGTTTTTTCAATTAATAACAATACCATGACATAAAGTTGTACTTTTTGAATCCATTTATATGGTATGTCAGTTAACAGATGCAACAAATATGTAACACCGTAATAATGAAAGGCATAATAAATGATTCCCCAGGCAATAGTGCCTATCATTGAAAGTAAACGAGCTGTATAGTATTCATCCTGATGATTCATTGCAAATAATGTTGTTAAGCTTTCAGTACCCATGCCCCAAAATTCACGAATGATGAATAGTAGCATGAAAAGTATAAAAACAGTGAAGGATCGTTTTTTATAGCCTCTTATTTCTCCTCCTTCGACGGCTTGGGTAAAGTTATTGGGATGCGTTAAGCTATGCCAAAACTTATAGTGATAAAACATATAGAGCTCCCTTTCTAGTAAATTGAATAGTAGAGATGTAGTATACACCTAATTACTGGTAAATAACATAGGATAAATGCTGATTTTTAAAAGGAATTTTCTCGATAAAGAGAAATTTCAATCGAATTTTTCTGAGTGTTTTTAAAATGAATCGTCAAATGCATTTTTTTCTAGTAAATTCACTGGTTTTCCAAAATTTGTGCAGGATCAATGCACATAATTCGATTATATAGTATCCTTGCAATAACTTCCTATAAAAAGCCTATACAATCTAAAAATAGCAATTATCAATACGTTCGTAAAGGGCATAAGAGACTTTGAGAGAATAGCTTGAAATTGAACGAGAAGTACCGATACTAAAGATAGACAATTTGAAGCCATAAATACATATCCATTTTCCTATATAATGTAAAAAGAAAGGGTGGGCATTTTGAAGAAACCAATAAAAGTTGGTGTGTTGACAAGTTTATTACTATCACCGGCAGCGCTTGTCAATGCTCAAGAAGTACAGCCACATCAAAAAACGGAGCAAGTAGCCTATGTGAATGCAGTAGCAGTGGAGACAAAAGAACAACTGCAAACAATGTATAAAAATTTAACAGATAAATCCTCACTCGATGATATAACGATTGCAGAAAGCCGCTTTAGTGGTTTAAATGCAGCAGGATTTACTGCTGATGAAGTTCAATTTATTAAAGCTAAGGTAGCTTACGTACGAGCGCAGAAAAACCTGTTAACGGATATTAAAAATCTTGGCGGAAGTATTAATAAATTAACTTATACAAGTAGTTCTCTTATTAGAGATGCTGAGGAGACAAATGACAAATATAAAGAATTTATGAATGAAGCCAAAGCTGGCTCCTATGCTAATGTGCAAAAGACCTTTAAAGAAGCTGTGAATGCAGCACCGCAAACGGCAATTTCATCAATGCTAGGGCTTGCAGTTCAGTATGGCTATGATGAAGCAACGCAAAAAAATTACTTTAAAACAAATGGTGCTGATCTAGATAAGCTAACTACAATGGTAAATGCTGTTGCTGCTGTACAGCCCGCTATTGAACTATTGGATGATTTAAAATTAGAGCTTTCAAAATCTGCCCCTGACTATTCAATCGTTAAGGATACTGTGTCTGATATTACAGTAGCCTATAACGCTTTATCAGCAGATCATAAAAAAATAGTTATAGCTTATATTCCTAAAGATGAAACAATTGCTCCTTATAAAACCTACACTGATGCAAAGCAAAATATTGATGCTGCTTTAAAAGTGGAGGATAGTATTACTCAATTAATAGGTAAGGATGCAGCAAGCTTTGATAAGGCAACTACTTTTATTAGCGCAGTTTCTGCCATTGAAGCAGCCCACGGTAAATTAACGAAAGAAGCTCAAAATTATATTACTAACTATAATGCTTTTTTACCTTATAAAGCTGCGGCAGATGTTTCAAAGCAAATCAATACGTTAGTAGTTTCTAATAGTGCAGATTATCGTACAATAGTTAATAATCTAACAACTTCCTACAACGGTTTAGATAAAAAAGCATTTGTCAAAAATGCTACAAATCTAACTGCTGCTGAGAAGGAAATCCAAGAAGCTGAAACAATTGAAGCTCTTATTCAAGCTATCGAAAGTGCAAGTGCAGCAGAACAGTTTACAAAAATTAAGGAGGCACGAGAGGCTTACAATACTCCACCTTCTACTGTGAATGCAGCAAATGTCAAAAAAATTGTCAATAACTTGGCATCATTAATAGACTGGGAAAAGAAATATAGTGCTTCGACAGATGTAGATAAATTAATTGCTGCCATTGATCCTAGCCTCTCTACGTTTGAAAGTAAAACACTATTAGCACAGTCGGCTTTTGATAAACTTAGTACTACAGAGCAGGCGATTGTGCAAAATAAGGCTCAACTAGCTATCTATTTTCCATATGCTGATTTAATGAATAAGGTAAATGCATTAAAGACTACATCGCCAGATTATAGCCAGCAAATTATGACATACCAAACGAAGGTAAATGCTTTAGATCCGACTGGTCATGCACAGGAAGCTGCATTAACCACTATTAAGACAAAGCTAAGCGAAAAATTAACTTTGCTTTCTAATGAGGAAGCGGCATTAGCAGATGTTGTAAGTAAAATTACAGCTTTAAATAGCTCACAAAATCTGATTCAAGATATGCAGGATGCACGAAAACAATATGATGCTCTTTCTACAGAAGCAAAAAAACGTGTCACAAATATTAAAATATTAACCGATTTAGAAAAATCACAAAAAGCTGTTTTAAATGTTATTACACTTGTTGAAAAGCTAGACCCTGCTGCAAAGGATTATACAAAAAAAGCGAAAGCTGCCAATACAGCTTATTTAAAGCTAGATGCTACAAACAAGGTCTATGTGAAAAACTATAAAACGTTGAAAGATCAAGTAGAGGCAATTGGCATTATTACGCGAATCCTGGCCTTAAATACCTCACAAAAAACATACAATGAAACAGTTGAGCTGTTACTAAATGATTATGCAGCACTTTCAGATGCAGCAAAACTACTAGTCACGAATTATCAAGATTTACAAACAGCAAAGGGCTATATGACAACTGCTAAAAGCTTTGATGATCGTGTGATTGCATTAGCCAATGAGTCTGATGCTACATTTGTAACAAAAGTGGCAGCATTGACAGCTGAGTATAAAACAATGGATAAAAATGCAAAAAAATTAGTTACACAATATAAAACGTTAACAGCTTATGAGAAAAATAATGCTAGTGTCGTAAAAGTCATTAATCTTATTACAGCATTAAATCCATCAAGTAAGGATTACTCTAAAAAGGTATTAGCAGCACGAAAAGCTTACAATGCGTTAGACCCTGCTTCTCAAAAACGTGTCACAAATTATGACCAGCTAGCAGCAGTGGAAGATGTGGCAACATTAATAGGCTTAATTGAAACATTAAAACCAACTAGTAAAACGTTTTTAAATGATTTAGATACAGCACGTAAAAATTATGATGCATTACCGCCAGAAAAACAAAGTGCTGTACTGAATTACGAAAAACTTGTCACAGCTGAAACTGAGCTGAAATCTGCGCATACAGTGATTGCTTTGATAGATGCGGCTGTACCTGACGATGAGGAGTTTCTAACAAAGCTAATGAATGCTCGTGTTGCTTATGACAAGCTACAATCAGGACAGAAAAAGCTTGTATCCAACGTGAAGGTATTAACGGACCGTGAGAAACAAGTAAAACCTATTTTAAATACCATGGTACAAATCGATGTTTTAGAACCTGAATCAAGTAAATTTGTTAGTCAAGTAAACGCTGCAAGAAAGGCTTATGATAAGCTAACGAAAGAACAAAAGGCATTCGTCAAAAATATTGCCATTTTACAAGGCTATGAGCCAACAGCTAAAGTAATCGAACTAATTGGTAAGTTAAAGGCATCTAGTAAAACATTCCATACAGATACAACACAGGCACGTGCATTGTATGATGGACTAAGCAAGGAGATGCAGCAATATGTTACGAACTACCATCTTTTACAAGCGGCTGAATCAAGTATTTTAGGTGCAGGCAATGTACAGCGCATGATTGAGGAATTACCTTCAATAGAAGCCAGCCAATATGTTAAACGTATTGAAGAAATACGAGCTACTTATAATGCGCTGCCGAAAGATCAGCAAATGGCTGTTGAAAACTATAAAACATTGCAAGAGCAAGAAAAGTTGATTAAGCCTGTTATAAATGTTGTCAATGAGATTGAAAAGTTGATGACATCTAAAAATATGGATAGCCAATATCAAAAGATTTTAAAAGCATATGACAATCTTAATGCAACGCAGCGAAGATATGTATACAATCAACAGCTTCTTCTTTCATTAGACAGTGTTATTAAAGTGTATCAAAGTATTGCAGACTTAAAGCCAAGTGATCCACTGTATTTTGGTAAGGTTGAATCTGTAAGAAAAGATTATGATAGCTTGAACACGATTGATAAACAAAGAGTTTCCAATTATAATATCCTGCTTGAGGCTGAAAAAAATCTGACTGATGTAAAGAAGGTAGTTGAAATAATAGGTGGTCTGCACCCAACTTCTAGCACCTATATAGAGGATGTGGCAAATGCAGTTGCGGCATACAAAGTATTAGATTCAAAAGTTAGAGGGCAAGTTATCAACTACGATACTTTAAAGAAAGCTGAAAAAGATGTAGCAGCGGTATTAAAAGTAGTGAATGCGATTGGCGAAATAGATCCAGACAATAAACAATTTGAAAAGAAAGTACTTGCCGCACAAAAGCTATACAGCTCACTTAGCCTTGAACAACAGGATTTGGTGTATAATTTCCGTATTTTGCAGGATCATTTAAGAACATTAGGATTAGAGTAAGGAGGGAGGGCAAGTGTCCCTCTTTCTTTATCTTGATTCAGCAGAATACTCCCACCTCTATAGGTAGCGAGATGAATGCGATTTTATTCATATTCAGTGGGCATACAAACGCCCGCTGAATCAAGATAAAGCCTCTGGCGGATGTCACGGATTTTGAAGAGGAGCTTTTCGAGCGAGCTCGAAAAAAATCTGGACGCAATTACGCTGGAGCGTAATTGATTTAAGCTGGCAGTTCATGAAAATATGTAAATCCTCTCAAGTCATCTATTCGAGCAGGAAAGGAAGAATTTATTTTGTCAAAAAAATTATTTCAAGCAAGCTGTTTGTCTGCAGCAATAATAGTAGCTCCATTTGCTATGGCAATCCCAACAGAAGCAGCATCTATGCCATTTACTGATATTAAAAATGATGGTAATGAGAGAGAATTATATAAGGCAGTCCAAGAATTATATAGTAAGGGTATTGTATTTGGAACAACAGATACTATGTTTAGCCCCTATCAAAATTTAACGCGTGGGGAAGCAGCTTCTTTTTTAGCAAAAGCTTTAAATTTGGAGACAAAGGAAGTGGGGAATCCTGGCTTTATTGATGTTCCAACCTCTCATCCATACTATGGTCCAATAGCAGCAATAGCCGCAAAGGGCATTATTCAAAAAGGAACAAATTATTACCCAGATCAATTTATTAAACGCAGTCAAATGGCGAAAGTTTTGACACTTGGCTTTGAATTACAAAAATCCACAAAATTATCGGCATCTTTTTCAGATTTTACAAAAGATAATGAAACCAATCAGTATATTCAAACGTTATTAGATTATGGGATTACACAAGGAACTAGCTCGACTACATTTTCACCTTATACAGATGTTCGTAGAGGACAGATGGTACTATTCCTATATCGAGTACTAGAAAAAAATGACAGCTCCTTTTATGTGATTGGTGTTGAATAAACATAAAGACTCACTCTTAGGCAATCCGCCCATAGAGTGTTTTTTTAAAAAATGATTAGGAAAAAATCGGTAATACTGGTATGTTTGTATATGGTTGAAAGGGGTAAAAATGATTAAGTACATAATGGTAACACTGTTTTACATATTTGAATGAAGGAGGCGGTAGCTATGTTCAAAAAAATATCAAGTGTTGTTGGCATTTCTCTTACCTTGTTAGCAACATCATACGCTGTGCCTCTAAATATCACTTCTGAAGAAGTTTTAGCAGCTGCTATTGCAAAGGATGTCTCACAATCACATTGGGCTAGCAGCTCCATAGCACATATGCTTGACAAGCATTATATGACAAATGATCAGAATGGCTATTTTAGACCAGAGCAGCCAATTACAAGGGCAGAGGCGGCTGCGGCAATAGCACGTTCCATGCAATTGAAATTCGACTCTACATTTTCACCTAATTTTACTGATTTATCAACTAACCACCCGTATTACAAAGAAATTTGTGCCTTAGTTGAACGAGGTATTTTACAAAATGGTGATTGTTTCTATCCCGAGACTCCTTTAAAGCGAATGCATATTACTAAGATGTTAACGCTGGCCTATAACATCGAAGTTGATTCCCAAAATGCTAGTAAATTTAAGGATGTTACTGAGGGTCACTGGGCGAAGGATTATATTGAATCACTTGCAGATGTGGGCGTAATTAAAGGTATTAATGCACAGCAATTTAGTCCGAATCAATTAGTAACGCGTGCCCAATTTGCCTCATTAGTAGAGCGTAGCCTCGACTTTTCAACTAAAGTAACAAATTATGAGGTAGCCTATGATTATTTATCAAAGTCATATATGTCGACAAAAAATTATTCATCGTCCATGTCTAATGATGTAATCCAATTAATCAACAATGAACGACAAAAGAAAAAACTACAACCTCTTAGCTTTGATGCAGCATTAACACAGGTAGCAGTTATAAAGGCGCAAGATATGGTAAATCGCCATTATTTTGAGCATGAATCACCCTACTATGGAATGCCGTGGGATTTAGCAACCCTATTCGATTATCCTTATACAAGCTTAGGAGAAAATATAGGAAGAAATATTCCAACACCCGAAGCAGCTGTGAAAGCATGGATGGCTTCACCAGCACATCGTGACAATATTTTACGGGAAAATTACACAAATACAGGAGTTGCTATTGCTATAGACAGCAAAGGAAATTACTATTGGGTGCAATTGTTTTCTAGTCAATAATTCATGTGCAGGAGTTAGCAGCGGGGGGAAGATGTCAGTGGAGGTAAGGTGAATAACTGTATATACCGGTGTGGTAAAAATTTCATGATTAAAATGTGTTTCTACTAGTCTTAATGATTCAATATGGCAATCTATTATGACAAAATGTCGCTAATATTACAGGAATGTTACAAAACTCCGGAATACCCATTATTTAATACCCATATTTTAGCGTTGATAAACCAGCAAACGTTGGTATATCAGCGTTTTTTTTGTATTCAAAAACCGTTACACAATTGAAAAATTAAAAGAGCATCTTTTATGATAGTCTATGTATAGGCAAAAAAGTTCTGAGAGGGGTATACCGAAACTATGAAAAAGAAATGGTTATTACCGATTTTTGCATCTTTCATGTTATTTACAACAACTCAAATAGATAACGCTGAAGCAGCATCTGCAACTGATGTTACTGATACAGCGACAAAATATATAGGCATTCCTTATGCTTATGGAGGTACAACTACTAGTGGGCTAGATTGTTCTGGTTTCACATCCAAGGTCTTTTCAGATTTAGGGATTAAATTAAATCGTACATCAGGCTCTCAATATCAACAAGGGACTGCAGTAGCAAAAAATGATCTTCAAGTAGGAGATTTATTATTCTTCAACACTAGTGGTAGTGGTATCTCCCATGTAGCGATATACATAGGTGACGGAAAAATGATCCACTCTCAAACTGATAAAGGCGTTAGTTATTCAAATGTTAACGATCCATATTATTGGAATTCTCGTTACGTTGGTGCGAAACGTGTAGCAACATTTGATAGTGAACAAGCAGAAGCTGTAAAAGAAGAAGTAAAGGAAGCTGCTATCGATTTCACTGTATACGCTTCTCGTGCAGAAGTGGCAGAGCAAATCGCGAAAGCACTTAACTTGGATACATCCGATAAAAACACGAAATTTACTGATGTTAAGCCAACATATGCACATGCTGGTGCAATTGCTGCTGTATCGAAGTTAGGTATTTTTGATGGCGATAGTAATGGTAAATTTAACCCTTCTTCACCAATTACTCGTGCACAAATTGCGAAAGTATTAGTACATGCTTTCGGTCTAGAGCAAAAAGGTGAATTAATCGCATTTACTGATGTACCTGCTAGTCATTGGGCGAATGAATTTATTTCAATTTTAGCTTCTAACGGTATTACAGAAGGTAAAGGTAACGGTAATTTCGGTTATGATGAAATGTTAAAAATTTCTCACCTTCAAGCATTTATTGAGCGCGCAAATCAAGTACAGAAATAATTAAATTCCGTTTCGCTTTAAACAAGGGCTACGTTTAAAGTGACACATTGCAAGGAAGTTCTTTAAAATAATGTATAAATTGAGGAGAGTTTGCACTTGCAGGCTCTCTTCTTTTTATGAAGTAAGTCGCAATGATGGAGGTGATGCCGAAAACAGTAGAAAAGTTACATTCGTATGATAGTTTTGTCTGTGAAATTTTGCTAAAATGAACACGAGAACAGGAAGGGAGGAAATAAGACATTGTACCTCAGAAAAATCAGTCTTATATTATGCGTCTTATTCATTTCAGCTTCTATGTTTACTATACATAGCGCACAAGCGAGTGGCGGTTTTGTAGATGTTCCGAAAGATCATGAAGCGTATGAAGAGATCAATTATTTAATTAGTTTAGGAGTTATTAAAGGATATACGGAAAACGGTAAAACGTATTACAAACCCTATAACACAGTAACACGTGGACAAGTTGCCAAAATGGCTGTTGTTGCTTCAGGCAATAAACCACTAGTTGTCAATAAATCAAACTTTTCAGATGTAACAACTGGAACAGAGCTTTCTGGCTATGTAGAACGTGCTGTACAACTTGGTTTCTTTAGAACCAATACAAAGGGACAATTCTTACCGAACAAGCCTTTAACTCGTGATGAAATGAGTTATGTCCTAACTAAAGCGTTTAAGTTAGATACAAGTGAATATGAAAATATTGATTCTCCATTTGTGGATGTAGGTATTACACACGACTACGTTCAATATGTGAATACAATTTACTATAATGGTATTACAAAGGGTAGCGGTCAAAATTATAATCCAAATAGTCAAGTGACACGTGCACAGTTTGCGTTATTTATCGCGCGGGCAAAAAGTGAAAAATATCGATTAGAGCCTCCTGTTAAAGGCATAGCAGTTCCTGATACATCACAAGTTATTGGATTGATTGCTAGTACATCTGATGGTTTAAATATTCGTAAATCAAAGGACTCCTCATCTTCTACTAATATTGTAGGTACAGTAAATAAAGGTGGTAAACTATCAGTCTATGCAGTAGAGGGAGACTGGTTAAAGGTTACCTATAAAGGCGCTTTTGCCTATGCTTATAAAACGTATGCACAATTTTTAGATGCTGATGGAAATGCACTAGGAAATGTTCAAAAACAGGTGACAACAACGCAAGGTATTAATCTTTATGTTAAGCCATCGTCTTCCTCGAAAATCATTTCCTCAGTGAAGAGTGATGTGAAATTACCAGTTTATAAGACTGCAGGTGGCTATTATTTAACTGTAGTAAACGGATTACCAGGTTATATTGTTGCAAATAGTACAGTGGATGTTGAGGTTGAGCAGCCTACAACACCAGATCCAGATCCAACTCCTCCTACAGTGACAGGTGACTTACTTGGTCGCGTGACAGTAGATAATTTAAATATGCGCAAAGAGGCGAATTCTACTTCTACGGTTCTAGGTAAGCTTACTAAAGGTGAGTATGTCCAAGTGAACAGTATTAACGGCTATTGGGCGCTGGTTACGTATGAAGGTCAAAAAGGGTATGTCCATAAATCATATTTAAAACTATTAAATCAGAAGGACAATGCTTTAAAAAATCGTATTATCATTATTGATCCAGGTCACGGTGGTAAGGACCCAGGAACTGTAGTAGGTTCTAATTCTGAGAAAGCTATTACATTAAAGGTTAGCACACTTGTGAAGCAAAAGCTTGAAGCTGCAGGTGCAAAAGTATTGATGACTCGTACTAATGACACGTATCCATCTTTACAGGACCGAGTAGACTTTACAAATGCAAACTATGGTGAAATCTTTGTAAGTATCCATGTAAACTCAGCGGCGAATACTTCTGCACAAGGCACTGAAACATATTATGCTATTACAACAGGTGATATGCATCAGGAAGATATTGATCTAGCATCATTTGTTAATAATCAAATTGTTAATAATTTGAAAATGAAAAATCGTGGTGTTAAAGAAGAACAATACTACGTCATTCGCAATACGATTATACCAGCCATTCTAGTCGAACTAGGCTTCCTAACAAATAGTGAAGATCGTGGGAAAATGACAGATGATCAGTATATAGAGTTATTTGCTGACTCAATCTACAAAGGAATCTCACAATATTACGCAAAACAATAACAATAAAGCTACATTGTTCATAAGTGGAACAATGTAGCTTTTTTTTATATGGTTTTTCTTATATAATAAGAAATAAATTTTGCTAAAATTACGAAATTATGTAACAAAAGGTAGAGATATATCGTTCTAATAAAAGGAGGTTTTAAACTCTTAGTTTTAAAAAAGGAGAGGCAAATAAAAAGGAGGGAATACGGAGTGTATTTTAAAAAAATTAGTCTTATGGTATGTATTTTATTTATATCAACTTTTTTTACCATACATAGTGTAAGTGCTAGCGGCAAATTTGAAGATATTTCTTCCAAGCACGAAGCTTATGAAGAAATCAATTATTTAATTAAATTAGGTGTTATCAAAGGGTATACGGAGAAAGGTAAAACCTATTATAAGCCTAATAATAAGGTAACTCGTGGACAAGTTGCCAAAATGGTTGTGATTGCTTCAGGTAATAAACCACTAACTGTAAAAAAATCTAGCTTTTCTGATGTAACTGTTGGTACGGAACTTTCGGGTTATGTAGAACGTGCTATCCAACTTGGTTACTTTGCAACAAATACGAAGGATCAATTCTCACCAAATAAACCTCTAACTCGTGATGAAATGAGTTATGTATTATCAAAAGCATTTAAGTTGGATTCAAGTCAATATGAAAAAAATGATTCTCCTTTTATTGATGTAAAAACGACACACCCTTACAATCAGTATATTAATACTATTTATTATAACGGTATTACAAAGGGAAGTAATCAGAAATATAATCCTAATGACCAAGTGTCACGCGTACAATTTGCCTTATTTGTAGCCCGTGCACAAAATGATAAATATCGTTTAGAATTGCCAATAAAAGCAGTGGTTGTACCTGATATTTTAGATATTATAGGGACTATCCAAGTTACAACTGACGGATTAAATATTCGTAAGTCAAAGGATTCTTCATCTATAGACAACATTGTCGGGAAGGTGAATAAAGGTAGTAAATTAGCAGTCTATGCAATAGAAGGAGACTGGCTAAAAGTTTCATCTAATGATGGCTATGCTTTTATTTATAAAACATATGCTCAGTTTTTAGATGTAGATGGTAATGCATTAGGTAATGCTAAAAAGCAGGTTACTACAACACAAAATATAAATCTTTATTTAGAACCAACGTCCACATCAAATGTTATTTCAACTATTAATAGTAAAGTTAAATTACCTGTTTATAACACTGTAAGCGGCTACTATTTAACGGTAGTAAACGGATTACCAGGCTATATCGTGGCGGGTAGTACAGAGGAAGTTGTAGTAGAAAAGCCTTCTACTCCAGATACAACACCGAGCCCAGATACAACACCAACTCCTGATTCACCAACACCGGAACCGACCCAGCCATCAGTTTCAGGTGATCTATTAGGTAGGGTGACAGTTGATAATTTAAATATCCGAAAAGAGGCAAACTCTACTTCCACAGTAGTAGATAAGGTGAAAAAGGGTGAATATGTTCAAGTAAATAGTGTGAATGGTTATTGGGCGCAGGTAACCTATAAAGGTCAAAATGGGTATGTCCATAAATCCTATTTAAAGCTATTAAATCAAAATGGTGATCCGTTAAAAAATCGAATTATCATAATTGATCCAGGTCATGGTGGCAAGGACCCTGGCACTCAATACGGTACTAATATTCTAGAAAAGAACATTACATTAAAGGTTGGTACTCTTGTCAAGGATAAACTGGAGGCTGCAGGTGCAAAGGTACTGATGCCTCGGACAGGGGATACATTTCCTACACCACAAGATCGTGTTGACTTTACACATGCTAATTATGGTGAAATCTTCGTAAGTATCCATGTTAACTCAGCAAAGAATAATACTGATGCACAAGGTACCGAAACATACTATGCTAAAACACCAGGTGATATGTATGAAGAAGACATCGATCTTGCGACATTTGTAAACAATCAAATTGTTAAAAACGTAAATATGAAAGATCGTAAAGTCAAAGAAGCAAAATACATTGTAATTGCTAATACGGATATCCCAGCCATCTTAGTTGAACTAGGCTTCCTAACAAATAGTGAAGATCGTGCTAAATTGACAGATGATCAATATATTGAGCTATTTGCTGAATCTATCTACAAGGGTATTGTGGAATATTACTCAAAACAATGATAAGAAAAAGCTACAACGTGCTAGGGTAAACGTTGTAGCTTTTATTCTTATTATTTAAAAAAACTCACTCTTCCTATTTTATTTTGAATTTGCATGAAGTGTTCTATTGACGAATTGAGCAAAGTTTTGGCGTGTCACTGTACCATTTGGTTTAAATGTATGATCCGCATAGCCAGTTGTGATGCCGAGTGCATAAAGTGCTTGTATCTCTTTATAATAGGAATGTGATTTAGGCACATCTGAGAAGGTAATTTCTGCAATCCCCTGTAGCTTGAAGCCGTTAACAAGTGCTCTTGCCATAGCAGCTCGAGTCATTGGCTGATGAGCATTCATTTTGCCATCCTCTAAAGCAATAATTCCGTATCGTGCGCCTGTTGCTAATACGGCATAGCCATAATCACCTGCTTTAATGTCTTGAGCATTTAATGTAGCCGAACTTGAAGCTGGAATATTTAGTGCTCGTAGTATCATTTCTGTTGCTTGTAAGCGTGTCAAGGTACCTTGTGGATTGAATTTTCCATTACTTCCCTTGACAATCCCTAATGCTTGTAAATTTTTAATATCATAGTAAGCTCCATTAGATTTCGCTACATCCTGGAAGAATGGTGCAGACGAAATTGTTGCTTTGCTGGAACCTTTTGCGCGTGTGAGCGTTTTAATTTCTGCAATCGTAGCAAATTTTTCATCAGCATTTTTACGATCATCACGCCCTTCTATAAAGGATGTACGTATTGTATATGTTCCAGCAGCTAAATTACCAGGCATAAAAATTTGATATTTTTCGGTGTGAGTACTGATGTCTTTTTGATCGGCATTATTTGTTGTAGCATCTGCAGCAAGACCAGGTATGTAACGTTCATGCCCTTTGCCTACAACCTTATCATTTGCATCTAAAATTTCTACTTGCAAGGTACCGCGTGCAGGCACATTGCCATTATTTTTAATCGTGACAGTAGAGTAGAAAACAAATTTCCCAGATGGAGCTACATAACCTTGAACACTATCGGAGTAAAGTGACAAATTATAACGACGTGGAACAAAAACATTGTGATTTTCGGTTACCCAATTTAAAGCATGCTTCATAAATACTTGGGCATCTTTGTCACCACGTGTTGTTGAAAAGGCAGCTCCATTTTCATTATCCTGCCAATCTGCTTTTGTATCTAAATCGATATAATCATAGATTTTAAAGCCGATTTGTACGATTCGACCTTTACCATATTCGATAGCATGTGCTGCACCATATTCATTTTTTTTCATAGTCTTTGGTTTATCTGTACTATTATAATCTGAGAAATATAATATAGGTGTTGCAGACCCGCCTTGCCAAGGTTTTATGATTTCTACCCAATCTTGATCTGTTTTTGTAAGACTAAGCTTACTTTTGCCAAGCTCTTTTGTTGTATTTTGAATAATGGGATGAACGGTATTAAGATTACTTATTGTTGAATTTCCAAGCATAATATCGTCAATAAAACGTGAATGGAAGACCTCCGTTAAATTATCCCACTCCATAACCCATGAATTTACATCATAGATTAAAGGTGAGAGATCCATTTGACCTGACTTAGGAAATTTAGCAGATTCGTTACGTGCTGTTTGGAATGCAAGGATGGCACCGCCACCATTTCTTATGTACATTTTTACATTTTCACGTTGCTGATGATTCATCATAACTGTGTAAGCGAAGACGATTGCGTCATATTGACTTAAATTTTCTAAATTATTTAGGTCCTTCTCATAAATTTTTTCGACCTGAAAGCCCTGTTGCTGATAGAGAAGAAAAGCCTTTAATTCTTTATTATAAGTAGAGCTATAATCTACTTTGGGTGAAACAGCTTGTCCTTTATATGTTCCGCCTGGGTGTGTTGTATTCGCATATTTTTCACTGCTTTCTGAAAAAACAACACCGATTTTTTGTGCTGCTTGTGCTTCCGTAGGTGATAAAGTAGCAATCACTAGAAACGCACAAAGTAAGAAGAATGAAACGCATAATTTCTTCATTAAATCCACATCCTTTATTTGTATATTACATCAAACATGCCTTACTATTACTCATCATACATCTAAATAATGGATGAATCATTAATATTTGGCTCTTTTCTAAAATTTTCATCTGATATTTTTTTAAATTAAAGAAAGTGGGGATAAGAAAATTACGAAATGGGTTTGTAGTCCTCTTTTTGGACAAATAGGGAAATCGTGCTCGATTTCATATAAAATACATTCATTCCTTTCTATAAGTCTATCTGTATTTATGATATAATTACCTTTGTTTTGTATAGAAAATGAAAGAATTACACAACGATGATTCACGATAGAGGAGGGCAATCACATCTACTGAGATGTATAACATTTATGAATAAACTGAAACAAACTTTTGCAAAGGTCAACAAGATTGATACATTTTCACCGTACTTCTTTTTACCTTTTATATTAGTACTCTATTTCTTTACAAGTCTTTTTGATTTCCATCGATTTGAACTATTTAATTTACGCGTATCAATTTGGCCTGCGGTACTTTTAGCGATTGCATGCTATTACATCGGAGTCTTTATTATTGATAAATTGCAGTGGACAATCCCATCATTTGGTTTATCATTCTTTGGCAAATATGTTGTTCATTTCATTGTATTTTTAACATTACTTGGTCTAGCATCATACTTTTTAATGATTTTTGGTGGGGGATTAGGGATTGCTGATGAATCCAACCGTCGTAACCTCAATCCAAAATTAAACTTCTTTGCCCAATTATTATGGTTTGGTGTGTTATTGTTATTATCCTATAAAATGATATTAGAAAAGCACATGTCATGGAAGAAAGTCTTAATATATGGTTCCATTTACGCTGGTGTTATGTTCTTATTCTTATTAATGGGATATCGTACACCATTAATTATCATGTTATTTACAGGTATTATTATTTTCCACTATGTTGTAAAGCGTGTGAAACTGACATGGTTCCTGACAGCACTGCTAGTGATTGGTGTAGCATTTTCAATGTTCGGCTTCCTGCGTGTATTAACTGAGGATACAACGAAGGAATTTAACAGCCGTGAACAGCCAGATGTAGAATTAACTGAATCGGAAAAAGAAAAACTGTTAACCGTGGAGCAAAAGGTTAATTTAACACCTAAGTGGATTCGTTCATTAAATGGTGAGAGTGTGACTGGTCATATTGTTTTAAGTAAAATTATCGAGTATACACAGGAGGAAGGTTACCTGAATGGAGAAATTCATGGGGGTATCTTCAGTACGATTTTACCGGGTGAGCAAGTGTCACCGCGTATGAGAGTAACAGAGGTTGTAAATTCTTTAAGCGTAGAGGAAGGTAAATATATTACACGTCCAACAAGAACAACTACACCAACATTTATCGGTCAATTATTCTTAGATGGTGGATATCTTCTTGTAGCAATTGGCTTTTTCCTCTATGGCGTACTAATTTCACTTATTTATAATAAAGTGAAGCAAGGTGGTATTCGTAGCTTCCACTCGGTAGCCTATGCTTTTGTTATTACTTTATTTACAGTATCAATGCACACAGGCTTACTGGATTTAATCTTTATTTTAATGCTTGGCTTTGTAATAATTGCCTCTGCGATTATAAATGTGGATAACAAGAAACTTCGGTATTAGCAATTTAGAGGTGTCTCAAATTTTTTGAGGCATCTTTTTTTATTGAGAGATTATTTATACGGATGAATAAAAATTATTACCCAAGCAATATTTTTGAGTTCTATGAAAAGTATTGGTTTTATGTCGAATACGTAAGGAAATCTCTGTTTTTGGGGGAGGATTGCTGAATTGATAAGGAAATGTGTTTGATTTACTAGGATTTGTGCTAGATAGAAGGCTACTTGTGCTAAATAGAATCACCATCTTCGTTCCAATAGTTATTATATATGTCTTTCCTGTGCTCCGTTTTTGCCACAGAGCAATACACGAATAGAATAACTTATTTTCATCGACCTAATAGTTTTTCAACAAAACAAAAGTCGCCCTTGCATGAAGGACGACTTTTCTTTTATTTTACAGTGTTAATCACTTGCACATAGTCTTTACTAATAAAAGCTGTTTCTGAATGAAGCTTATCAGAAAGAACTTCATACCAGCCATTTGTAGCAGAGCTTGTAATGATAACAGGCATACCACTTCTTGCATAAGTGAATAGTGGGCCATTGCTTGTCGATGCATCTGTACGAACATTTAAACCAGTAGTCGTTGTAATACCAACTGTATATGGATTATTGGCATCCTTAAAGCCTAATGCCTTTTCAGCACGGTAGTAATGACCAGCAATTTTCGCTCCCCAGAATGGGTCAGAAGCATATTTTACATTAAAGCCAACAGCCTTTGAACCAACTACTGCACCATTTGCATAGTTTCTACCAGGAGACCCCCCTGGAGTAATATAGTTTGGCTGAAGGAATTTTTCAACAAGCTCACTGATATTAGCAGCAACACTTTCAAATTTTTTGTTTAGTGGGTTTGTATCATATTCATATAAACCAAATAAATTATTTAATTTTTGGGCTTTCTCACTCATACCATAAGCACTTTCATGCTGAGCAAGTGATAAAATAAGCAGCGCATTAATTTGTGAATTTTCTTCTACCTCTTTTAATGTTTGCCCTAAGCCGATAAGCTTACTTTTCGTTGTAGCATCTTTATAGAGGGCGATTCCTGTGCTTTCCACTTCCGCCAGCTTGTTCATAATATACGTATCAAGTTCCTCTGCTGTATATTGTGTTTTAGCACGAGCTGGTAAAAATTGATAGTAGTTATAGGCTTCACCTTTAGAGGAGCCATTTCCATTTGTAAAATTGATACCATCCCAACTATAGTATTTTTCGCCTGGCTTCATAAAAGAAGGCGCTTTTCCGAAGACATAGCTAGAGGAATACTTATTTGTTTTATAATCGTAAAGCGTGTGTTTAATTTCACCATTGTCATTTGTATAGTAAGAACGGCCTTTGCTCATTGAAAATGGAATTAATGTCACATCTGCGTGCTTTAAATAGCCTACTTGTCCTGCTAGTCGAACCTTCACCTGTGTAGCATCACTGCTAAGGTATTCCATTTCAGTATTCCCAGCAACACCAATTTGATCTTTAATCGTTTCAGAATTTAAGACAACATAATCATTTGTCACAACATAGCCTGAGGACATTTTCATAATTTTATCATTTTGAACAATTACCTGTGTATTGTTTGTTACAGCCTTTTCGGCAGCATCAAAGGTAGTGAATTCTTGATTACCAACCAGTGTGCCATTGGAGATTTCCTTCACAGCAAACTTAGTGGTATTTGATTCGCCAGGGTTTGGATTACCACCGTTAGGGTCACCGCCATTAGGATTACCAGGGTTTGATTCTCCACCATCTTCATTACCAGTATTTGCATCAGCAAGTGTCATTAGTCGATGGATAAATGAAGCTGCTTGACCGATTGTTGCATTTTTTTCTGGCATAAAGTAACCATCCGAGCCCTTAATGATTTCTAATTGAGCACCTATAGCAACTGCCTGGCGATATTCTTTAATAATCGCTGCATTATCCTTAAAGGTAATAGAAGAAGTACCTTTTGGAATTTCTAAATAGTTTATAGCTCTTTCCAGCATAATCGCCATATGCTGTCTTGAAATAGCTGCATTCGGTTTAAATGAGCCATCTTTGTAGCCTGTAATAATCCCAGCCGTGGCAGCGAGCTGAATATCTGCCGCATACAAATATGTACTTCGGACATCGGTAAATACTATGTTGTTCGCTTCTTCAAGATCCATAGATTTTGCTAAATAAGAAGCGAATTCGCCACGTGTTACATTCGCATTTGGACAGTAGCTTCCTTTGGCATCTGTGACTAATGCATTTTTGGAAATTAAATAACGAAGACCCGGTTCATGGGAATGCCCTGAAAGTTCATCGGCTGATGCTAGCTGTGGTTGCATAAAAAGTAAGCCAACTACAGTCATGAGCAATGCTATGATTGATAGTTTTTTCATATTTTTACCCTCCTAAACTTCTACACCATTTTAACAAAGTTATAGTGTCGCGATAAGGGTCAAATGTTAGAAAAATCATAAAATGAGACTATATAAACAGTTTTCTTTACAATTATATGAAACTGGAAAATAGCATAAATGTTCCATAGCTATTTTGGCATATTTTTGATAATGTTATAGAGGTAAAATATGTGAGGGGAGAGTGAGGGCTCTAAATTATTTGGGAGCGCAAAAAATGAAAAGAATAGCAAAAAATTTACTAATTTTAGTTGTGATATTGTCAATGGTGATGGGTCCGTTGAATGCTTATGCATCTCAAACGGTCAAAAAGGATTATCCGCTCTCGAAAGGTGTGCAGTATAAACAATATACATACAGCAATACCTATACAAATTCCATTAATCATATAGCGATTGATGTAGGTGAGACAACAGAAGTACAATTAGGTATGCCTGCAGCAGTCAATGGAAAAGAATCGACTGTAGCAAATGCTAATCGACTTTCACGTGAAGACAATCGGGTAGTGGGTGCTATTAATGCAAGCTTTTTTAATATGTCTGAAGGTTACCCATTATTTTTATTGGCAAAAAATAATGTGATTTTAAACGGCGGGGCTGTGTCAAATGGCTCTGATCAATATATGAATGTACCTACTGCATTTGGGATGGCAGCAGATGGGCGCGGTGTTATTGATTATTTTGACTTTGATGTCACACTGTCTCATAACGGTACAAATTATGAAATGACAGGTATGAATCGTGATCGCAATATCTATGAATCAATTATTTATACGCCACAATTTTATAGTAAAACAACAAATACAAATGAATATGGTTTTGAAATTGTCGTAGATACAGGTGAGCCAGTAACTGAAAATAAATTTGGTCAAACGTTAACTGGAAAAGTAACTCAAATTACACCTTATGGATCTAAGGAAAAAGTATCCATTCCTTCAACTGGGTTTGTCGTGTCTTTACAAGGTGGCGATTGGCACAGTAAATTAGGTCAAGTAGCAATTGGAGACGAGCTAAGTGTTAACTTTTCTATTGATAAGCTTTGGCAGGATGCTCAATTTATCTTAGCAAGTGGTCCGTATTTAGTTAAGGATAATAAGCCTTATATTATGATGAGCACATCTAGTAGTCGTGCAAAAGCGGTTGTACCTCGCACTGTAGTAGCGACAAGTAATAATGGAAAAACAGTACACTTTATTACAGTTGATGGAGGTCAGAAGCATAGTAAGGGTATGAATTTGGTTCAACTTGCGAACTATTTAGTAACTCTTGGTGTAGATCAAGCAATTAACTTAGATGGTGGCGGATCAACAACAATGGGGATTCGTAACTACGGTAGCAATAATGTTGTATTAGCAAACCTACCTTCTAATTCAGGTAACACACAGCGTCTTGTATCTGCAACACTATTAGCAGTTAGTACAGCACCAACCGGTAAAGCAACTCATCTTAAATATACAAATAGTACAAACTATGCAACTCTTTTAGCAGGTGCATCGTCTAGTATAGCAGTACAATATGTTTTAGATGATAATTATACGACACTTCCACTAGATGGTCGTTTATCACTTACTTCAGAGAATAATACTTTAAACATTAATGGTTTAAATTATACATCAACGACAGCTGGTGATGATCGTCTTTACATCAACTATGATGGTTCAGCTGTCCAATCATTCCAAGTGAAGGTAGTCGATGCACCAGCTACACTGAATATCTCGCCAACTTCAAAAACTGTAGGCGCTGGTGAAACGACTAAGTTTACAGTGGATGCAAAAGATGATAGTGGTAAACCAATTGTCTATGATGCATCACAGGTGAAATGGTCAGTGGAAGGCAATATTGGTACTATTACTAGTGATGGCAAGTTTACAGCACAAAACCCAGGTACAACAGGAAAGGTCATAGCAACTTTAGGAACAAAAACAATAGCTGCTGCTGTAACGGTAGCAAAACCTGCTTTGTTTAAAGACATTCCAAATAACTATACGTACTATAAAGAAATTGAATATTTAACGAAAAATAATATTATTACAGGGCAAGCAGATGGCACATTTAGACCGAATGATAAACTGACAAGAGCACATGCGGCAGTCATTATTAGCCGAGCATTAGGTTTAAATACGTCAAATGTAAAAAATCCAGGTTTGAAAGATATTCCTGCGAATCATGTATACTATAAACAGATTGCAGCAGTTGTAGAGGCAGGTATTATGAGTGGGAAAGGTGATAATACCTTCGATCCTAATGGCACCTTGACTCGTGCACAAATGGCAAAAGTAGTAGCATTAGCTTATAAATTAAACGGGACAAGCAACATTAACTTTAAAGATGTACCAAAGAATCATTGGGCTTACTCATATGTTCAACAATTGGCGGCAAATAAAATTACAACAGGCTATAACGATAATACGTATAAGCCAAATGAATCAATTAGTCGCGCTCACTTCGGATTATTCTTATATAGAGCTATTCAGCCAGGAAAATAGTCTTTAAAGAAGGGCATTGTATGTGAAAAATAGCAAACTAGTCATTATATCTAGTTTGCTATTTTTGTTTATCTTCATTCAGCAGACGACTCCCACGTATACAGGTGGTGAGATGAATGCGGTATTGGTTCCTTTTCAGTGGGTGTCCAAACACCTACTGAAATAGAGGAACTCAGGCTAAGATCTTCACATCCTGTGAAAACGCCTGAGTGACCAACATCGTGTTGGTCTAAAGCCTCTGGCGGATGTCACGGATTTTCAAAGGAATGAATAAAAGGATGTTAGCCTAAAATCTTCGCATCCTGCGAAAACGGCTAACTGACCTGCATCGTGCAGGCCTGGGCACAATTCAAAATCTGGACGCAATTACGCCAAGGCGAAATTGATAAAGACTAGTGGATTCATCACTAGAAGAAGGTTCAGATGACTACTATATTAACCTCATATTAAAGGGAGGAATTAACTAGTAAAAAGCTCCTCTTTTTTTTACTATTTTTAAAAAGAACGATGATGAACAATTGTGGTATAATCTCAGTATTAAAAAGTAAAAGGATGTTTTTTAATGAAAATAGGCATTGTGGGGAATTACGGCAATGATAATAATGGTGATGAATCAATATTATACGGCATTCTTCAACAAGTAAAACAAACATTTTCGGTAACTAGTGATGACATTACCGTTTTTAGTAATAACACACAACAAACATCCGAGCGTTATGGGGTACATAGCTATCCATTGTATTACAGAAAGAGTAACTTATTTAAAACGTTTATCCATACTTATAAAAATAATAAGCCATATGTAGCAAATTTTGACCTCCTCATCATTGGTGGAGGTGGTATTTTAATGGATTTCTATAAACGTGAGGCTCACCTGTATGGAGCGTATGCAATGATGGCCAAACAAAGTAATATTCCCTACATTATTTACGGATGTGGTGCTGGACCACTGGATACATTTTCTGGAAAAATTAGCATTCGTGCTATGTGTCGTTATGCAGCAAGTATTTCTGTACGGGATCCTCAGTCTAAAAAGCTATTACAAAGTATTGGCGTAAAAAAGCCAATCGAAATTATTGGTGATCCTGCCTTTACATTAAAAGGGGATCGCCATAATTATGCTGAAAAACCAGTTAAAATAGGGGTGTCAGCAGTTCCTTACTATAATGCAAATTATTGGCCAGAAGGAAATGTTGAAAAATACGATGCATACGTGACAAGCATGGCCAAAAATTTAGATCATGTAATTTCTGAGCACAATATCCACATTACTTTTTTTGCTACGAAGTTCCCGCAGGACGTTACTGTGACCAAGGATATTCAGAAAAAAATGCAGCAACGTGCACATACAGAAATTATTGAGGAAAATTTGGTGCCAGAGCGATTACTTGAAGTAACAGAGGAGCAGGATATTATTATCGGTACCCGTTTGCATTCTCTTATTTTGGCAACGAATTCAGAAACACCGATTATTGCAATATCCTACCATACAAAAGTTCAGGATTTTATGTCCTTTGTGGGCGCATCAGATCGTTGCATACAAATGCAGGATTTAGAGGATGATGAGAAGGCCCTATCCACATTGGTTGGCAAACTAAGTAGCGATTGGAAGCAGTCAATTGCAGAGACGAAACAAATTGCTACACAAATTCATAAAGAGGCCATGCATGGTCAGGAATTAATGAAAAAGGCAGTGACACGTCTATGAAAAAAATACTCGTCATTAGTAATATGTATCCAACATCTGATCATTTATCATTCGGTATTTTTGTGAAAAACCAAGTCACAGCACTTGAAAAAGCAGGGCTAGATGTAGAAATATCTGTGAATACTAACCCAGCAACAGGCAAGAAAAACACTATTATGAAATATGCAAAATGGGGTTTTTCAACATTGATGAAGGGCTTCAAATATAGAAAATCCATTGATGTCACACATGCCCATTATGTGTTTCCTTCTGGTATGCTGTCTTTATTATTGAAGAAAATGTTTGGTATACCGTTTATTGTCACAGCACATGGTGGCGATATAGAACGCATGGCTAAAAAGAATGCAAGAATTCGCAATTGGACTGCAAGTATTTTGCGTGAAAGTGAGCACGTTATTGCAGTGGGTCCTGTCCTGGCACAACAAATAGAACAAGATTTTGGCATTGAGCAGAACAAAATTTCTGTTGTTAGCATGGGGGTCAATCGAGAGGTATTCACCAAAGAAAGCCAAGCTGCTATACGTACAGAATTGCAATTAGCTACGGAGCCCTTCCGATTTTTATTTGTTGGAAATGTTATTAAACAAAAGGGTGTGGAGGAGCTATTACAGGCTTTCCAAATGCTTAAAACAAAGGTATCGCGACCTGTAGAGTTAACGATTGTAGGCTCTAGAAGAGATCAGGCATTTTACCAATCCTTGCAACCATTAATTAGTGAAGACGTCAAATTTGTAGATCCACTAAAACAACAAGAACTAGTGAAGTGGTTCCAAGCAAGTGATGTCTTTGTATTACCATCCCATTTAGAAGGATTTGGCTTAGTGGCATTAGAGGCATTAGCGACAGACACACCTGTTATTGCTTCAAATGTAGGTGGACTTGTATCTTTGCTTGGGGAAGGCGCAGGGCATTTAGTGGAGCCCGAAAACGCTATGGTTTTATCTGAGGAGATGCTGCGTGCCGTGAACACGCCAAAAGAACAATATATGAATCGTGAAGCAATTGACAAAGTATTAGCCATTCACGATGAAAAAAATATAACAGCTCGCTGTATAGAGATTTATAAGTCGGCCATTGAAGGTGGGGATGACTTATGAATAATTTCTTAAAAATAATCGGGGCAGTTACGATTATTAATATTGTATCTCGTGTTTTTGGATTCTTACGCGAAGTAATTATTAGTTATCAATATGGCAGTAGCCATGTTGCTGATAGTATTTTTACAGCTTATACAATTCCAAATTTTTTATATCTAGTTGTAGGTGGTGCATTTACTACTGCTGTTATCACTATTTATAATCGGGAAACAACGGACCGTGCCCTATTTGTTAAACAGTCCTTTACAATTGTATTGTTAACTGTCTCCATAATGACCATTGTAATGTTAGCATTTACTAATCCGATTATGGATATGTTTAATCAAGCTAAAGACGAAGATGGGAAATTAAGTCAAAGCGATTTAGAGTTAGCTAAAAATCTGTATTATTGGATGATGCCTTCATCAATCTTACTCGTATTATCCTCATGGTATAGTGGGTTGCTAAACGCAAATCACAAATTCCATTTGTCTAGTTTTGCCATTTTAATTTATAATGCAGTTTTTTTATTAATTGCTGTAGTTTTATCTAATATTGAAGCTATTGATGCAGTGGGATATGGGATTAGTGCATTAGTAAGTGCGATAATAATGATATACTTCTTAATTGTCGGTTATCGTAAAATGGGTTCATATAAGGTTGGTTTTTCATTTGAACGTAATATGGCATCAAAGCAATTGTGGGTAATAATTTTACCGATGATGCTCGGTGGCGCTACAATTCAACTTTATACATTATTACAGCGTGTTTTTGCAGGGATGTTATCTGAAGGGGCAGTAGCTGCTGTAAACTATGCCTCAAGACTTATGCAATTTCCGCAAGCAATTTTAATTACAGCTGTAACGACTGTTATCTTTCCAATTTTGAGTAAAAAAGAGGCAGAGAATGACCATGCTTCTATTAAAAGCTTATACTCCAAAGGCTTACATTATCTATTGTTGTTGCTTTATCCTGTAACAATCTACTCATATTTTTACGCAGAGAATCTTATACAGGTTGTTTATCAGCGTGGTAATTTTGATGAAGTTTCAACTGCAATTACTACACCAGTAATGGCAATCTTCTGTTTATCGATGTATTTTTTAGCTGCAAACATGTATATAACGCGCTTTTATTATGCAAAGGGTGACTCAATAGCACCGGTTATCTTCAGCTTAATAAATGTATTCGTTGTTAACATTGCCGTTATTATGCTGCTTGTCGATAAATATGGAGCAGAGGCAATTGCATGGGGTACTTTAGTGAGTTCAGTAACAAACTTTATTATGCTGATTGTTTATGCAGCCTATAAGTATGATTTGAAAATGGGTATTTTTAGCAAAGAGCTTCAATTTTTCAGAGCAGTTCCGCCAATGATCATTATCACAATTGTTTTGTATTTTTCAAGTAAGTTTTTAATATTTGACAACAGATATATAACGTTCATTGCAAGCCTTGTTATTTTTAGCGCAGTGGTTGTTGGCTCGTACTTATTATTTGGAGTGAAGGAAGTCAAAGAATTTAGTGATAAGTTAAAAAGAAAATTTTTAAAGCAATAAAGATAGTGGGTATCCGAGAATTCGTTCAAGGATATCCATTTTTTATAATAGTCCTGCCTTTAACATTGTAAGTTGATGTACTGATGGGTTCTATATTACTCAGGGTCAGGGATGTTTTGTGAACAAGCAAGGAATTTCGCATTAGTTTGTATTTAAAGTAGGGTATATATTTTGGTAATGCCTAAGGAATATATCTACTTCGAACAAAGATAAGGTGGACAGCATGGCAAGAGGTAGAAAGATTAATTCGAATGGTGAAAGTAAACAATTATTGCTTAAAAAAGGGATGGAGCTATTTTCTATCAATTTCGCCCTAGCGTAATTACGTCCGAATTTTGAATTGTGCCTCGGCCTGCAGATGTTTTTTGCACGAAAGTGAAGCGGCAGCGACACGAGGCAGGTCAGTTAGCCATTTTCGCAGGATACGAGTGTTTTAGGCTAACATTTTTTATATTTCTTGAGAGATTATTCTGGAAACATATAGAAAAAACCCCCTCATCTATAGAAAGATGAGCGGGATTTTTTAGTTTTTCACTGAAATATGCAAATAACTACCTTTTTGAAGCTTATTGCCTGTTTGTTGTTGAACAGATGGATGTACAAGAAGCATATATTCTTGTCCGCTGTTTAGTGGCTGGGATGGCGTAACAAGTAATGAATGGCCCTCAACTTTTGTAGTGATTGGTACCTCAGTACCACCTAAAGCAACAAGCTGTACACTGCCATCAGCAATTTTAGAAGAGAGCGCTTGTGAAAATTTCACAGTAAATGTTTTAGTATTTGATACATTTTTTAAGCTTGTAAGCTCCTTATAATTTATATATTGTTCCTTTAGTGCATCATAATGTGCCTGGAAAATAGGTGCTGTCTTTGTTGTGATGTTCGGTTTGACACCTACTTCATTAATTGTTTGACCTAAAGGACCTGTAAATTTCCCAACAGTCAGCTTTAAATAGCTTCCATCGTGTAGTTCAAAAAAGCCCTGCATAGCTCCTTTGCCATACGTTGTTTCCCCGTATAAAATAGCAGCTTGTTGATCTTGTAAAGTAGCAGCTAGCATCTCAGAGGCACTAGCACTATAGCGATTAACTAGAATACGGGTATTAGCAGGGAACTTTTCATTTTGGCGGACTGCTCGAACTTCATATGAGGCATGTGCTTCCTCAAGTAAATAGGCGATTTTTGCCTTTGAGAAAAGTCCCGTAATTTCCTCTGCCGTTTCTACATAGCCACCACCATTGTTTTGTAAATCTAAAATAAAGGAAGTCGCACCACGTTGCTTTAATTGAATAAGTGCATCTTTTACAAGTTTCGCCCCGTCCTCTGAAAAAGAAGACATGGCAATATAACCAACATCTCCGAATAATAATTCCGACTCCACATTCGGTAGGGTGAACTTTTTTCGTGTAATAGATTTTGTAGAAGTCTTGCCATCTGCATTTTGCAATGTGATATCGACCTTAGTACCTTCATCGCCAACTAATAGGGATGAGGCTTCTTGGGTTGAGCGTCCTACGATAGATTGACCGTTAATTTCGGTAATGATGTCGCCAGCTATGATACCAGCATCAGAAGCACCGCTATTGTCAATTATCTGTAATATATGAATACCATCCTCATGTTCCTCAATGATAACACCAATACCAATTGTTGCTAGGTTAATGCTATTCATAAATTCTTCAAATTCCTGCTTCGTAAAATACGTGGAATAAGGGTCTAACATATCAATCATTTCAGGAATTGTTTTTGCGTTTTGCAACTCACCTTTAATCGTACCAACATAATTTTCTTTAATAATCTCCTTGATTTCCTTTACAAGCGGTTGTTCATTGCTGGCTGCTTGCGTGTTGGTAAATGGAATGATGAAGAAGCTTAACATAAATACGAAAGACCACACTATTTTTTTCATAGGACACCTCTTTTCTAATATCTATAAGTATACATGAATTTCCATATAACAGCGAATAGGAAAGAGGTAGTTTAGTAGAACCTCATACGAAGAAGATTCTAGTTTTTTAGAATTTTATAAATAATCAAGCCAATAAGAGCACCAATTAATGCGGGTACAAGCCATCCAAGATTTTGCTCATAAAAAGGTAGAACTTTTAAAATTCTCTCATATAGTAATATTTTTATATCCATTTCCTTGAAACCATCATACAAGCTAACAAAAAATGTTGGAATTAAAGCTAGAATGTAAACAATTTGTCCACCTTTAAAGAAGTTATCGAAAAGTGATAAAACCATTAACACCATTGCCAATGGATAGATAATTAATAATACTGGCGTAGATGCACTAATAATTGTGGAAAGACCGACGTTTGTAATTGCCATACTCAAAATAGTGAAAACGATTAGAAATGATTTATATGAGATTTTGGGAAATAGCTTGTTAAAATATTGAGCATTAGCAGTAAGTAAACCTACTGCTGTCGAGATACAAGCTAGTAAAATAGTAATAGATAAAATAACATTTCCTAGTCTACCAAATAGGGCTTCTGCTGATTTTGCAATAATATTTCCGCCATTATCTAAGGCACCAATTGCTTCAATACTTGTGTTTCCAATTTGACCAAGTGAGATATAAACAAATGATAAACCAAGAGCAGCTACAACGCCTGCAAATATTGTTGTATTGACCTGCTTTCTTGTATCAGACATACCCATGCCTTGCAATGCTTGTAAGATAACGATACCGAATACAAGCGCGCTTAGTACATCCATTGTTAAATAGCCTTGTACAAAACCTTCAGCAAAAGGGGATATTGTGTATTTTCCTACAGCATTGCCTGCTTCACCCATTGGTGAAATAAAGCTTTTAACTGCTAATAATAAAATAACTGCCAAGAGTGCTGGAGTTAATATTTTACCTACGCGATCAACAAGCTTTGAAGGATTGATGGCTAAATAGAGTATTAAGGCAAAAAATAAGACAGAGGTAATGAATAGTGGTGCCCAATGCTCTATTGCTGTCTCTGGAAGAAAAGGGGCTATCCCTATTTCATACGATACGGATCCTGTACGGGGAACAGCGAAAAATGGACCAATTGCTAAATATACAATGGACGTAAAGATAACGCCGAATGTAGGGCTCACACGGTTAGCGAGCAATTGTAAGTCACCACCAGCTTTTGCTACAGCAACTATTGCTAGTAGTGGTAAACCAACACCTGTTATTAAAAATCCAATCATTGCTGATAGAATATGCTCACCAGCCTGTTGACCTAATAACGGTGGAAAGATTATATTTCCAGCTCCTAAGAACAAGGCAAATAGAAGTAAACCTACTGCTAAATTTTCTTTGATGAAAAGCATGATGTTTTTCATAAAAATTAAAACTCCTTTAATATTGAATAAATAAAACTTTCTAAAAATTTTAAATACAGAAGTGTATGTTACCATATGAAGTCTAATCTTGCAATATAATACTATTGTAATATAGTCGGAATCTGTCGTTTCCTATAGGTTTGATAGATTGTTTGAAAAATAGTCAGTATTTCCGATTTCTGAACAATTAAATATCTAGTATGATAGACACACAAGGAAATATTTTAGCATGAACGGAGGCAATTGGGTATGCAAAAATCAAAAAGGTGGAGAATCCTTGCTTTAAGTACTATCGCTACTTCATTTTTCGCATTACAGACTGCAGAAGCAGCAACATCAACGTATACTGTACAAAAGGGGGATACTCTATCTAGAATCGCCCAAAATCATCAAGTAACGATACAGGATATCAAAAAATGGAATAATCTAACGAAGGATACGATTTATGTAGCTCAAAAGCTAGAGATTACAAAGGAACCTTCGAAACAAGAGGTGAAACCATCAAATCCATCGACATCGACAACAAAGCCAGTAACACCATCAAAGCCTATTAGTACTTCCTACACAGTCGTGAAAGGTGACACATTATCTAAGATTGCTAAGCAATATAATGTGACTTTAAAAGAGCTTAAGGATTGGAACGAATTAACAACAGATGCTATTTACATTGGACAAGTGTTAAAGGTGTCTCCTGTTGCATCCATCCCTGAGGGTGAAACAATACATAATAATGTGACTTCAAATACGGGAGCGCCTTCAAAGGTAACGACAAAGGATCCAACATTGAGTGGACAAGCTGTCTATAAGAAAACAATTGAGCTAGCCAATCTGTTGGTGGGAACACCATATCTTTACGGTGGTAACACTCCTGATGGGCTTGACTGTAGTGGTTTAATTTTCTATGCCTTTAATCAAAGCGGGTTAAAAATTGGAAGAGATAGTAGTGAGGGATATTTTTATGGAAATACATCGCATGTTAATAACCCTGTAGCTGGAGATTTGGTATTTTTCGAGAACACATATAAAGAAGGAATATCCCATATGGGTATTTATCTTGGGAGTAATAAATTTATCCATGCGGGAACAGATGGTGTTGAAATTTCTGATGTGACATATTCTTATTGGTCCAGCAGATTAGTCGCGTATAAACGATTTGATCTATTAAAGTAAAAAAAAAAAAAAAAAAATCCTCTTATTCTTTGGTGAAAGAATAAGAGGATTTTTGTCTTTTATTGCGTTACGCGTGCTGTCCAGCGAGAAAGATCTGCACCTTTTGGATTAACCAGCTGTGGCGGGAAAATGAACGTCCACGGCTTCGTTGAATTAGGCTGAACAGTTAGAACAGGTTCCATATTAAAGGAGCCTTTAGCAATTTGTTTTCCTCTGGCATCAATTATTTCTAAAGGAAGCTGTTCAAGATTAATAGCTTTACTATGACCATTACGAATAAAGATGGAAACATTTAAACTTCCATTGTTAGCGAACTTAGCTTGGAGTCCAGTAAAATTGACTTCTGTTTCGCCTAACTTAGGCAATGTTTTGACGATTTTAGCAAGCTCTTCTTTTTGTGCATCTGGCAATTGTTTTTCCCATGTTGGGTCCAACTCTAACTGATGTTCACGTAATGATACTAGATTAAAAGCTAGTTTCCAGCCTTCTTCAGGTATTTTATCGACCTTGATTGTTGATTGTTCAAATTCAAATACCCATGGGCGAGCACTTTCAGCAGGGATCGTACCTAGTGCCTTAAAGTCGAACCTTTTCGTTGCTATTAGCTCATCATTTTTATCCATGATGAATAGCTCAATTTCACCTAGTTCAATTTCTTCAGCTAATGAAGAGCGGAAAAATGCACGTACTAACCATTTTCCAGTACGAAGCTCTGGATCAATACTAATAGAAGAAAGTGATAATTGGTTAGGCTTTAACGGCTCTAGTTCATTTGCAAGGAAATTAAAGATATATTTCTGCTCTTGCGGAACATCCCAATCTGGATGAAAAGATAATTTCGTCTCAACATCTCGATCATCGTCTGTATTTTCTACCTTGATATTTTCTAGTAAATCTTTGGAATCAATTGTATTTTCTTGTCCAAGTTTATCGGATTTTTTAAAGAATGAGAATAGACCCATTATTGTTGTGCCTCCTGTTCAGATTCAATCATTTTCATAAAGCCTGTGATTTCAATAATTATAGAACGACGTAATTCCTGGAAGTTTTTAGCGAATAGCTCTAAACCTTCACGCTGATAGATACGCATAGGATCTTCTTGTTGGTAATGACGTAGCCCAATACCTTCTTTTAAGTGTGCCATCGCCTCTAAATGTTTTACCCAGCCACTATCTAAATAACTCAGCATTACTTGAGGAATGATTGCAATAACTCGATCGTTTTCTGCGAATTTTTCCATTTTTGCTGTTAACTCATCTACAGGTTTTTGCAGGGAATCTAAAATTGGGATTACCTTTCCAACTTCTCTATCGATTGTGATAGGTGTAAGGAATAGACTGTTTAATGCTTTTTCCATACCATCATAATCCCATTCAGTTGAAGGTAATTCCTCTGGTGAAGCATCACGTACTGCGAAATCTACTGTTTCGTAGAACATTTGCTGCAACTGCTCTAATAAATCCTCACCAGCTAATATTTTGTCACGAAGACCGTAAATAACTGTACGCTGATCATTAATAACATCATCCAATTTTAAATTGTATTCACGCATACCGTATTGGGAGCCTTCAACAATTCGCTGTGTGCGGTTTATAAGCTCTTGTACATCTTTGTTTTGGATAATGCCTTTTTCATCAACAATCATTTTTGCAGAGAATTTTTCAACTTCTTCTTTTGCGTAACGTCGGAACATATCATCTTCAATAGAGAGAATGAAGCGGCTTTCACCAACATCACCTTGACGACCTGAACGACCACGGAGCTGATTATCTACACGACGGCTTTCATGCTTTTCAGTACCGATAACATATAAGCCTCCAAGCTCAGGTACTTCTTCACCAAGCATAATATCTGTACCACGTCCAGCCATATTTGTCGCTACTGTAATACGTCCTTTTTGACCTGCCTGTGAAATGAGTTCAACCTCCTGCTCAACTGTTTTTGCGTTCAGCAATTGGAATGATAAGCCTTCTTTTTTCAAGTAATCAGCAACTGTTTCAGACTGTAAAATAGATGTTGTACCAATTAAAACAGGTTGCCCTTTCGCATGGCGTTCCTTTGCTTCAGTTGCCACGCACTTATATTTCGCTTCTTGTGTGCTAAATATAATATCAGGCTGATCGACACGTTGACGTGGACGGTTTGTTGGAATTTGAATAACTTCCATGGAGTACACTTCTCGTATTTCTTTTTCCTGTGTTTTCGCCGTACCCGTCATCCCAGAAAGCTTCGGATACATGCGGAAATAGTTTTGAATTGTTATTTGAGCTTGTGCTTTGTTTTCTTCGGTAATTGTCACACCTTCTTTAGCTTCAATGGCTTGATGTAAGCCATCAGAAAGTGAGCGACC
Source organism: Lysinibacillus sp. NPDC047702 (assembly GCF_050272555.1). Lineage (NCBI taxonomy): Bacteria > Bacillati > Bacillota > Bacilli > Caryophanales > Bacillaceae > Lysinibacillus > Lysinibacillus sp. NPDC047702. Next base: position 158,620 of record NZ_JBNNMG010000006.1, read on the forward strand.
TTCTAAAATACGGCCAGTGAACATATCCACAAGCTCGATTTTGTCATCCTTAACGATGTAATCAACATCTCGCTGGAACATGACATGAGCACGCACAGCTTGGATAACATAATGGTAAAGTGTTTGGTGTTCAAGATCATATAAATTATCAACATTGAAGGCAGCCTCTACCTTTTCAATGCCTTTGTCTGTTAATGAAGTAGCCTTTGTTTCATCATCAAAGTCATAATCAACCTCAGCTTTGAAACGTTTAGCAAGCATAGAGGCAATGCGATGTAGTTCATCATTCGCAGCCATTTTTCCAGCAATAATCAGTGGTGTTTTTGCCTCATCAATTAGTACACTATCTACTTCATCAATAATGGCAAAGTGATAAGGACGTTGAACTTTTTCTGCCAAGCTATGGGCCATATTGTCACGTAAGTAATCAAAGCCAAATTCAGTTCCAACACCATAAGTAATATCTGCATCATAAGCTTCTTTTTTTGCATCTGGCTCCATCATTGGTATGTTTAGACCAACTGTTAAGCCAAGGAATCGATGGATTTGCCCAACTAATTCATAGTCACGCTTCGCCAAATAATCATTGACCGTGATGACATGAACACCTTTTCCTTCTAATGCACGTACATAGGATGGAAGGGAGGCTACAAGCGTCTTACCTTCACCTGTAGGCATTTCTGCAATATTGCCTTCCGTTAAAACAAGGCCACCAATAAGCTGTACATCGAAATGACGCATACCTAATACACGTTTTGAGGCTTCGCGTACAACAGCAAATGCGTCTGGGATGATTGATGTAATTGGTTCACCTTGTTCTAAACGATTCTTGAAAACAAAAGTCATTTCTTTTAATTCTGCATCTGACTTGTTGACATATTTTTCTTCAAGATTATTAATTTGATCTACTATTTTATAGTAGCGTTTTAATTGACGAGCACTAGTTTGCTCATCGTTACGTTTAAAAATTGAGAACATGAAATTTACGCTCCTTTTAGGTTGTCTAAATGCTAGACACTTCATTATTCTATCAAATTTTACGAATGGTGACTACATTTGACATACAGCAATCTGCCATACTAAAAGTGAGGAATAACTTTTGTGAATTGGTGGAAAATAAATAGAAAAAGTATATTTCGTTGCCGGTTCGTGCTATAATCAATTTGGATTCCAATGTAGATTATTTTTTGAGGAGGAGAGACATGATTTACGTGTCTTTAATAGCAGCATTTGTTGCTTCCATATTGTTAACTCCACTAGTTAAACGATTAGCGTTCAGAATAGGTGCTGTTGATGCACCAAACTATCGAAAAGTCCATGCGCGAATTATGCCAAGACTTGGCGGATTGGCAATTTTCCTTGCTTTTTTAATAGGTGTTGCCATACTCTATCCATATTTAACTTCAAAAGGTGTACTACCAGGGAATGTTAGTAACTATAGTTTATTGGCAATCATAATTGGTGCTTGTATTATTGTTGCAACAGGTGTTATAGATGATATGCGTGAGATTTCTGCAAAGGCAAAAATGCTTGGCCAGCTTGCAGCAGCACTAATCATTATTTTTGTGGGCGGAATTCAAATTGACACAATTAACTTACCATTCTTCGGTGAATTAGATTTTGGATTACTAAGTATTCCTTTAACAATTTTATGGATTGTCGGCATTACAAATGCTATTAATCTAATTGATGGCTTAGACGGTCTAGCTGCAGGTGTTTCAACGATTGCCCTTATAACATTAGCGATTATGGCCTTTATTATGAGCAATATGTTTGTTTTAGTCCTTGCCGCTATATTAGCAGTAGCATCATTCGGCTTTTTATTTTATAATTTCCACCCTGCCAAAATCTTTATGGGTGACACAGGGGCGCTGTTCCTTGGATTTATGATTTCTGTACTGGCATTACTTGGATTTAAAAATGTCACATTCGTGGCTTTAATTATTCCAGTAATTATATTAGGTGTACCAATTTCTGATACCTTCTTTGCCATTGTTCGCCGTGTACGTATGAAGAAGAAATGGTCTGATCCAGATAAATCACACTTACATCATCGATTACTGGATATGGGCTTCACACATCGCCAAACAGTGCTTATTATTTATGGTATTGCAATGATGTTTGGTTTGGCAGCCATTATTTTCTCCATGGCAAAAGTATGGGGAGCTATTTTACTAGTCGCTGTAATTTTAACGGCTATTGAAATCTTTGTCGAAGTCATTGGACTAGCAGGTAAAAACTATAAACCATTACTGAACTTTGTTCGGATATTTAATAAATAAAAAAATATTAAGCAATCATACATTTTTATGTGTGGTTGTTTTTTTGTTTGAAATTATATTTTTAGGGGATAATTGTAGCTAACGGTGGGATTCTGGATGTGGAATCGGCCAGAGAGTAGTCTAGGAGAAGAGTGGGAAGTGCTCAGTTTCAAGTGAAAATACTCGGGTAACGACTCAAAAAGCTCGGATGTGGCAAGAAACTGGTCTTATGTCAATAAAATGGACACAAAAAATCGAGCGTTTCTTTACTACCGCCCTTTGGTTGGTCTGCTCTTTTTATCGACGCCCTCCAAAATGGAGCCCGTCGATAAAAAGACCTTTAAGCGGATTTTGAACGGT